>NZ_PPDK01000002.1:300000-575425 GCF_003074135.1 Euzebya tangerina
GCGAAGTCCCAGGCGGGGACGGGGTCCATGGTGCTGCCCGCCAAGGGCACCGTGTTCTGCTCACTCGCGACCAGGGACAAGCGGGCCATGATCTTCCCGATCAAGCGGCTGGCAGAACTCGGGTTCGAGGTGATCGCGACGGTCGGGACCGCCGAGACGCTGAGCCGTGCTGGCGTCCGCACCACCGTGATCGGCAAGTACTCCGACGGCGGCGAGTCCGTCGTCGACCTGATCAACGACGGTCGCGTCGACCTGATCCTCAACACGCCGACCGGCATCGGCGCCCGCGCGGACGGCTACGAGATCCGCACGGCGGCGGTCTCCCACGGCGTGCCGTGCGTGACGACCCTGCCGGGCATCCTCGCCGCCATCCAGGGGATCGAGGCGCTGCAGGCGGACGGCGGCGGCGTCGCACCCTTGCAGGAGCACCACACCAACCTGGCCTGACACACTCGGATCGGCCACAAGATCGCTTCTCACCAGGAGGTCGCTGATGTCTGAGCCGCACCCCGGGCCAGCCCCGCTGCTCGAATCCGGACTGCGGGCCCCTGACTTCGTCCTGCCGGTCGTCGGCCAGGGGCGACCGACACGGTTCTACGGGGCCGCAGGGGGCGAACCGCTCATCCTGCTCTTCGGCCGCGAGCGGTTGTCGATCCACCGGCTGTCGGACCGTCCCGGCGATGACGACCCGATCGAACCTGCGCCGACTCTGGACCTGGTCGACGCGGGCGGCAAGGTCGCCGGCCAGTACGGTGCGCAGCCAGGCGACGTGATCGTGCTCGACCCGGCTCTGCGGTGTCTGGGGGCACTTCGGCCCGAGCAGGTGCCCGACGACCCGATCCAGCCGGCGGAGACGTTCGCCGACACCGGCCTCCGTGCGGCCGTCGCCAGCCTCATCTCCAAAGTCTCGACCGCCGACCGCCAGATCGTGGCCGCGCAGGCTCCCGTGCTCCTGATCCCCAACGTCCTGACGTCGGCCCGCTGCCGGTGGCTCATCGACCTGTGGTCAACGGGCGGCGCCGCCGAGACCGGCGTCGAGATGACGGAAGAGGAGACCCGCGCCGACGTCATCAACGCCAAGCGCAAGCGCCGACGCGACCTGATCATCCAGGACCAGGGCACCACCAACGTCATCGCCCAGATCGTCGGCAAGGCCGTCATGCCGGAAGTGCGGCGTGCCTTCGCCTACCGCGCCACCCGCTTCGAGGGGTTCAAGGTCGGCAACTACCACGCCGACTCCGATGGCTTCTTCAGCGCCCACCGCGACAACCTGAGCCCCGCCACGCTCCACCGGCGGTTCGCGCTCAGCCTCAACCTGAACGACGCCTACGAGGGTGGCGAGGTGCGCTTCCCCGAGTACGGCGACCAGCGCTACCGTCCCCCGGCCGGCGGCGCCCTCGTCTTCTCCGGCTCCCTCCTGCACGAGGTGCTCCCCGTCACGGCCGGGGAGCGGTTCGTCCTGCTGTCGTTCCTGTACGGCGACGACGTGAAGCGTTCTGCGACGGCTTGATCGTGCGTTGGCGAGCGACTTCTCTCACCTGGCGATCTGCGTGAGTCGACTTGATGGGTGGGATCGTCGCGCGAAAAAGTGAGCGGCTTCACCGCGAGTTTCCACGGGGTCCACGAGAGTGGTATCGGCAGCCCGGGCACCGGGCTGCGTGGTGGCAGATGTGGCAAACGGCCGCCGCAAGCATTCCGCCCCCGTGCGTTGTCAGTGAAACGCCCTGTATTCCAGCCGGGACAGCAACCCCAGCGGGTCTTGAGTGTGACGAGTTTCCGCACGCATCAACAGCTGAGGGAGGTGCCGTGGGTAGTAACAGCACTGGGCTGTATCCCAACATCCAACTCATCGATAGGGTGGAGAACCGCAGGGAAGGCAGCAATCTGAACAGCTTCTACACTGCGTGCGGTATCCAGCAAGACCAGCCGTTCCTGGTCGTTCCCCTGCCGAGCACCGTCACCACGACCGATCTGCGGACGGGATGCTTCGGCGGCTCGCCGACCGGAGGCGTGTCGGTCTGTGATAACCCTCCTAGGAGCCTCTGAGCGTGTCTGATCTCGATGAGGCCATCGGTCGGCTCACACGGGCGCTGCGTGCGCATCATCCGTTGGTGTTGCAGGGGCTGAAGCCGCCGCTGCCGCCGGATGATGTACGTGACCGTCTGCGCATCGTCGGTCCGTACCACCCTGATGCCGCGAGGTGGTTCGAGTGGCACAACGGCACCACGGCCGACTTACTCGGATTGGAGTGCTACTCGGCCGACTTCATGGCCAATGACTCGGTCAATGAGACGTTCCTCTCCCGCCATCCGGTCGGCAGTGTCATGATCTTGTCCCAGGGCCTTGTGACCGTCGCGGTGGCGCCGGACGGCACGGTCCGCCTCCAGCGATATGACGGGCAGGAGACGTGGGAGAACCCACGTTGGCCAGACCTTGCGACGATGTTGGGGCACTACAGCGAGTTGCTGGAGGAGCGACTGGTCGTGTGGGATCCCCGGGGTGAGTACATCTTTGACTGGCCATTACCTGAACGGTACGTCGGGATGATGTAGCTGTGCACCGCCTCCTCCGCCGCCGGAGGGCTGGTCCGAAACCGCGTTAGGCTGTCGCAGTCACATGAGCAGCTTCATCACCCGGACCGGTGCCACCCGGACCGCACGGGGACAGGGTCCTGCCTTCCAAGGTCGCGATCACGGCCCGCTGCGCGAGCAGTGCGAAGTGCTGCAGTACCGCAAGATCGGGCGGTACCACTCCCTGACCTTCGTCAGCCCCGAGATGGCCGATCGAGCCAAGCCCGGGCAGTTCGTCTCCATCGGCGTGGAGGGCAAGCACACGGTGCTGCGCCGCCCGTTCTCCATCTACCAGGTGTCCCGACACGGCCCCTGGGCCGGCACGGTCGAGATCATCTTCACCGAACAGGGCGAGGGGACCCGGTGGCTGACCACGCGGGCGAAGCACGACCTGGTCGACCTCGTGGGTCCACTCGGCACCCCCTTCCCGATCCCGCAGCAGCACGTCACCTCGCTGCTCGTCGGGGCGGGCTACGGCACCGCCACGCTGCTCTACCTGGCAGGCGTCCTGCAGACCAAGGGCCTCCGGGCCGACATGATCATCGGTGCGAAGACCGCCGATGACATCTTCAACGCCATCGAGGCCAAGCGACTGTCGGCGACGACGGTCTTCACGACCGAGGACGGGTCACTGGGGGAGGAGGGCAAGGTCACCGACGTCATGGTCCGCATGCTGGAGAGCGGACGGACCGGGCTGGTCTACGCCAGCGGTCCGATGCACGTCCTGCGCGAGGTCAGCCTGCTGGCCACCTCCCACAACGTCCCCGTGCGGGTGGCGACGGAGGAGGCCATGGCCTGCGGCACCGGGGTCTGCCAGACCTGTGTCCTGCCCGTCGAGCGGAAGGGCCAGCTGTACAACCTGCGGGGCTGCGTCGAGGGGCCGGTGTTCAACGGCGCCAAGGTGCGCTGGGACGCCATCGGCGCCCTGCCCGTCATGGATGTCCCCGAACATCCGGAGTGGGCCGCCCCCGACCCCGATGCGCTGCCGTGACCCGCACGGGAGCCATCCGGGCCCAGAACGTCGACCTGCGGGTGCAGATCGGCGATCTGGTCCTCGCCAACCCGATCGTCAGCGCCAGCGGCACGTTCGCCTCGGGCCAGGAGATCAACCAGTTCTTCGACGTCAACCAGCTGGGCGCCGTGGCGGTCAAGTCGATCACGATGGAGCCCCGAGCCGGACTGCCGACACCGCGCATGGCAGAGACCGCCAGCGGCATGCTGAACGCGATCGGCCAGCAGAACCCGGGCCTGGAGCACTGGCTCCGAGTGGACTACCCCTGGCTGGTGCGCAACGGCGTGGCGATCATCGCCTCGATCACGGGTGAGTCCACCCACGAGTATCGCGTGCTGGCGGAGAAGCTGCGGGGTCTCGACGGGATCGTGGCCATCGAGGCCAACATCTCCGCCCCGATCGACGCCCGCGAGCCAACGATCGTGGCCACCGACCCGGGTGCCACGCACGAGGTCCTCTCGAGCATCATGCGCGTGGCCACGGTGCCGGTGCTCGCCAAGCTCTCCCCGGACGTCACCGACATCGTGGGGGTCGCCCACGCGGCGGCGGAGGCGGGTGCCGCCGGCGTCAGCGTGATCAACACCGTGCTCGGCATGGCCATCGACGTCGAGACCCGACGACCCAAGCTCGCAGCGGGAGCTGGGGGCCTCTCCGGGCCCGCCATCAAGCCGATCGCGATCCGCGCAGTCCACCAGATCCACTCCGTCCTGCCAGATCTGCCGATCATCGGCATGGGCGGCGCGCGGACAGTCGAGGACGTGGTCGAGTTCATGCTGGCCGGAGCCAGCGCCGTCGGGATCGGTACCGCGACGTTCTCCAACCCCCTGGCCACGCTGGAGATCGTCCAACAACTCCCCGAGTGGCTCGCCGAGCGCGGCATCCAGCACGTCCGAGCGTTGACCGGAGGTCTGAAGCTGTAAGCCTCTCAACACGTACAGTAGGCGACGTGACCCACGCCGCGCAGCCGAACGTGCTTCTGGTCGAGGACAACCCGGGCGACGTCCTCGTCGTCACCAGCGCACTCAAGTCGGCGTCGGTGGCCAGTCGACTGCACGTCGCCAGCGATGGCCGGGAAGCGCTCGACTTCGTCCACCAACGTGGCGAGTACGCCGACGCGCCGCGGCCGCGGCTGATCTTCCTGGATATCAATCTGCCCCGGGTGGACGGGCACGCGGTGCTCCAAGAGCTCAAGAACGACCCGGACCTGCGGCGGATCCCCGTGGTCATGTTGACCTCGTCGGATGCCGACGACGATGTGGTCGCGGCCTACTCCAACCACGCCAATGCCTACTTGCTCAAGGGCTTCGACTTCACTCGTCTGGAGGAGTTGTTGCAGGAGTCCGTGGTCTACTGGTTGACCCGCGTTGTCTCTGCTGACACCTGACGGGGCCGCCCGTTCGACCGACCAGTCCCCGGTCAGGTGGGCCAGGTCGGAGCTGATCACCGTCGTGCTCGGGTTGGTCCTCACGGCGGCCCTGGCCTCTGTGCTGCTGCAGGCGGCACGGACGGCGGTACAGGACGAGTTCACCCTGAGCGCCGAGGTGGCCGTCGATCAGCTGATCGATGAGGTCCAACGGGGCGTTGCCGTGGCCGAGGCTGTGCGCGGGCTCGTTCTGGCGTCCGAGGAGGTGTCCGCCGCCGAGTTCTCCACCTTCGTGGCGCAGTTGCGCGTCGGTGAGCGATTCCCGGCCGCCGGCGGCGTCTCGGTGGTCAGCGTCGTGGAGCCGTCCGGGGTCGAGGCCTTCGAAGCCGCAACCCGGACGCTGGGTCAGGACAACTTCGCCGTCCGGCCCGAGGAGCCGATCGGGGACACCCGCTGGGTGATCCGCTACATCGAGCCGCGGGAGACCAACGCCGAGGCCATCGGGTTCGACATCCGGGCCAACCCGGACGCGCTGGAGGCAGCCGACCGGGCTGTCCGGACGGGCGAGCCGAGCATGACCGAGCCCATCACCCTGGTCCAGGAGAGCGCTGACCAGGCAGGCCTCGTCGTCTACGCGCCGGTCTGGCGGGATGAGCAAGCGGGCCTCCCGGACGCGTTCACCTCCATCATCTTCCGCGGCACGGATCTGCTGGTCGGGACCTTCGAGAACGAGCAGGACCTGGCAGTCACCGTCACCGACACCGCTGGTGGCGGCCCGGCCGGTGGCGGCCTGGTCGGGACCACCCTGGCCGACGACCGCACCCCGGACCACACGACCACGCTGGTTCGGGAGGTGTTCGGCCGTGAGTGGGCCATCCGCGTTGATGCCGTCCAGGGCTTCGACACCCCGATCGCGCTGGCCGTCGGTTCAGTGATCGCCGGCGTCCTGCTCACTGCCGCCCTGGCGCTGCTGTTGCACAGCCTCCGCCGTCGTGAGCAGCTGGCGACCGCGATGGCTGAGGAGGCCACCGCAGGGCTTCGCGCATCGGAGGCCGAGCTGGCTGACGCCAACACCAGGCTCGAGCGGAGCAACGCCAACCTCACGCAGTCCAACGCCGACCTGACCCGGTTCGCCCACGTCGCCTCCCACGATCTTAAGGAGCCACTGCGCATGATCGGCGGGTTCCTCGGCATCCTGGAGACCAGCCTGCGGGACCGCCTGGGCCCGACCGAGCTCTCCGAGACGGAGGAGACCTCGCTGGTCCACATCAAGCGCGGCGTCTCGCGGATGCAGGAGCTGATCACCGACCTGCTGGAGCTCGCAGCCGTCAGGCACGTGAAGCGGGAGGAAGTCGTCGACGTCGCCGGTGAGGTCGAGCGGGTGCTCGAGGTGCTGCAGACCGAGCTCGACGAGATCGACGGCCGCGTCGAGGTCGGCGAGGTGGCTGGTGTTGTCGCCGACCCCCGTCAGATCCGGCCGCTCGTGCAGAACCTGATCAGCAATGCCGTCAAGTTCCGCCGACCGGATCGCCCACTGCTCGTCAGGGTGTCAGCTACACACGACGACAGGTCCTGGCGACTGGCGGTGGCCGACAACGGGATCGGGATCGAGCCGGAGCACCGCGCCGAGGTGTTCGAGGCGTTCACCCGCCTGCACTCACGCGACGCCTACGACGGGACTGGAGTCGGGCTCGCGATCTGCCAGGCCGTGGTCCACTCCTACGGCGGATCCCTGCGGATCGATGACGGGATCGACGGCGGGGCGATGATCAGCGCCACGATCCCCCAGGACGGCGAGCCCACCGGTGGCGAGACCTCAGGTGGCGAGACCTCAGGTGGCGGGGCCTCAGGTGGCGGGGCCGAGTAGGCCGGTACGCTCCACGCTCGTGACCAACCCACTCATCCCGGCACTGGACAGCGACGACCGGGAGGAGGTGCTCCGATGGGCCGAGGCGCTCGCCTCCGAAGCCGGACTGCTCAAGGTCGGATTGCAGGCCTTCGTCGCACACGGCCCCTCACTGATCACCGAGGTCGCCAAGCTCGCCCCCGTGTTCGCCGACCTCAAGCTGCACGACATCCCGAACACGGTTGCCGGCGCGGCCCGTGTCGCAGCCGGTCTCGGGGCATCCATGGTGACGGTTCACGCCAGCGGTGGTGCCGCAATGGTCCGGGCGGCCGCCCAGTCAGCGCCCGACGTCGACGTCCTGGCCGTCACCGTCCTGACCAGCCTGGCCGCCGACGACATCCAGGCGGTGGGACAGCAGCCGGCTGAGCGTCAGGTCCCGCAGCTCGCGGCGCTCGCGGTCGAGGCCGGGGCCGCAGGCATCGTCTGCTCCGCTGGCGAGATCGAAGCCGTTCGCGCTGCCGTGGGCCCCGAGCCGCTGATCGTGGTCCCGGGCATCCGACCGGCTGGCGCCGCTGCGGACGACCAGGCCCGCACCGCCACCCCGGCTGCCGCCATGGCACGCGGGGCATCGCACATCGTCGTGGGACGGCCGATCACGCAGGCGGCCGATCCCGTGGCAGCCGCCCGCTCGATCACCGCGTCGCTGCGCCGCTGACCTGCGAGGCCCCGTGATTCCGGGCCGGATCCGCGAGCGCTTGGGCCTTGACCAACACCACACCTCGGCGGTTAGGATGCGGGCCCTTCCCGCCTGCCCACGCACCCTCGATCAGCCTAAAGGCACGGATATGTCAGTACCCGAGTTGAGCGACGACGCCCGTCGGGCGGCACTGAAGAAGGCCGCCGAGGCACGCAAGGTCCGGGCGGCGGTGAAGCAGCAACTTCGGGATGGCGAACTCACGCTGGCGCAGGTCATCAAGAAGGCCGACGAGGACGAGATCATCGGCAAGACCCGGGTGTCCGCGGTCCTCGAGTCGATGCCTCGAATCGGGAAGAAGACCGCACGTCGGACGATGGAGCGCCTCGACATCTCCGAGTCGCGTCGGCTGCGGGGCCTGGGAGACCGTCAGCGCGCCCGATTGCTGGAGGCCTTCGACCCCCGCAATCTGCAGGGGTGACGGCCTCCCCGGCACCGGGTCGGGTTCTGGTCGTCAGCGGTCCCGGCGGGGTCGGCAAAGGGACGGTGGTCGCCGAGCTGCGACGCCGGCGACCCGACGTTCGGGTCAGCGTGTCCGCCACGACCAGGCCCCCACGACCGGGCGAGCAGGACGGAGTCCACTACCACTTCGTCTCTCCCGAAGCGTTCCAGCAGATGATCGATCAGGACCAGTTCGTCGAGTGGGCTGACTTCAACGGCAACCGCTACGGCACCCCCTGGACCTCGGTCTCCGGACCCGTGGATGAGGGCGCAACCGTCGTGCTCGAGATCGACGTCCAAGGAGCCGAGCAGATCAAGCAGCGGGAGACCGCTGTCGGGGATCTCGGCGCGACGCTGGTGTTCCTGGCACCACCCTCGTGGGAGGTGCTCGAACAGCGACTGGTCGGCCGCGGTTCGGAGGACGACGCGAGCGTTGCCGCCCGACTGTCCATCGGTCGACAGGAGATGGCCGCCGCCACGTGGTTCGATCACGTGGTGACCAACGACCGGCTGGACGAAGCAGTCTCGGAACTGGCTCGTATACTCGACGGCTATGGCCACGATTGACGATCTTCTTGACCGCGTCGACTCCAAGTACACGCTGGTGCACTTCGCCGCGATGCGTGCACGGGAGATCAACAACTACTACCACTCCCTGGGCGACGGGATGGGACAGTACGTGCGGCCCCTGGTCGAGCAGGTCGACTCCAACAAGCCGCTGTCGATCGCCATGGAAGAGATCGCGCAGGACAAGATCGTGGTCCAGCGTGGCGAGGAGATCCGCGCCCAGTTGGAGGCTGAGGCCGCCGAGGCCGAGGTCGCCGAGCTGCCCCAGGGCGAGGACGCCATCCTCGAGGACGGCGAGCCAACCGAGCTCTGAGCCCCGCCTGCCGGCCATCCGCCGCTGGGAGACCGCATGACCCTGGCCGGTGTCCGCGTCCTGCTCGGGGTCTCCGGGGGTGTGGCCTGCTACAAGGCCGTCGCGTTGGCCCGCGGGCTGCTCAAGGCGGGCGCCGAGGTCCAGGTCGTCATGACCGCCGGCGCGACCAGGTTCGTCCAGCCTGACCAGTTCGCGGCCATCACCGGCCGGCCGGTCTACGCCGACACCTTCACCGACGTCCACCGGATCGTCCACGTCGAGGTTGCGCGCCAGGCCGATGTCGCCATCATCGCGCCGGCCACCACCAACGTGATCGCCAAGTTCGCGGCGGGCATCGCCGACGACCTGGTCAGCTCGACCTTCACCTGCCTGACCGTCCCCACGATCGTCGCGCCGGCCATGCACACCGAGATGTGGCTTCACCCGGCGACCCAAGCCGCGGTGGACGTCCTTCGAGGCCGGGGGACCATCATCACCGGGCCTGGGGTCGGCGCCCTTGCCGGCGGTGACGAGGGCCCGGGACGTCTGGAGGACGAGGACGTCCTCCTCGACGCCGTCCACCGGGCCGTGGGACGTCCCACGATCGCCGAGCCACACCCGCTGAGCGGTCGCCGGGTCCTGGTGACCGCCGGGGGCACCCGCGAGCGCCTGGACCCGGTCCGATACCTGTCCAATCGCTCAACCGGCAAGATGGGATACGCGGTCGCCGCGGTCGCCGCCGAGTTGGGCGCGGAGGTGGAGCTGGTCAGTGCGCCGACCGCACTCGACGCCCCCGCCGGCGTGACGCTGACACCGGTCGAGTCGGCCCTCGACATGCACGCCGCCGTCACCTCCGCGGCGCCGGATGCCGACGTGATCGTCAAGGCGGCCGCGGTGTCGGACTTCAGACCGGCCCAGGTGGCCGACCAGAAGTTGAAAAAGGGCACGTTCGGTGCTGGCGAGGGCGGGACCGTGGTCCGGTTGGTCGCCAACCCCGACATCCTGGCCGAGTTGGGTACCCGGGACGACCTCGACGCCGTCCTGGTCGGGTTCGCGGCGGAGACCGAGGACGTCGAAGCCCACGGTCGCGACAAGCTAGCCCGCAAGAACCTCGACCTGATCGCGATCAACGATGTGAGCGCCACCGACGCCGGCTTCGGCACCGATACGAACCGCGTCGTGATCCTGGGTCGGGAGGGCTTTCGCCACGAGGTTGCCCTGACGGGCAAGCGGGAGGTGGCCAGAGTCCTGTTGGACCTGGCGGCCGCGCGGCTACGCTCGTGAGCCACCATCGGTCCGTTTGACGTCGCGGACACGCTTCCAGGGGAGCATCGGGAGCCCGGAACACCACGCCGAGACGGTGATCGTCCCGTCCGAGCACAACCAGAACAGGTACTCACGAAGATGACACGACACTGGCAATTCACGTCCGAGTCGGTGACCGAAGGGCACCCCGACAAGGTCGCTGATCAGATCTCCGACGCCGTCCTCGACGCTGTCCTCGACGCCGACCCGGATCCCTGGCACGCGCGCGTCGCCTGTGAGACCCTCGTGAACACCGGCCTGGTCGTGGTGGCCGGCGAGATCCGGACCGGCGCCTTCGTCAACATCGACACGATCGTCCGGGAGACCGTCTCGAAGATCGGCTACGACTCCGCCGAGGCGGGCTTCGACGGTCGCACCTGCGGGGTGGTCGTCGCCATCGACGAGCAGTCCCCCGACATCGCCGGCGGCGTCGATCAGGCGCTCGAGAGCCGTGGTGATGGCCCCACCGACGACGAGATGAACGCCCTCGGTGCCGGTGACCAGGGGATGATGTTCGGCTACGCCACGGTCGAGACCGACTCGTTGATGCCGCTGCCGATCGATCTGGCGCACCGCATGGCCCGTCAGTTGGCGGCCGTCCGCCACAGCGGCGAGGTCAGCTATCTGCGCCCCGATGGCAAGACGCAGGTGACGGTGTCCTACGAGGACAACCGGCCGGTGTCGATCGACCGGGTGCTCATCTCGACGCAGCACGACCCGGGAGTCGACCTGGCCACGGAGATGGTGCCGGAACTGCTGGAGAAGGTGATCCTGCCGGTCATGCCGGCCGACCTTGCGTTCGACAGCGAGAACATCCTGATCAACCCGTCAGGCAAATTCGAGCTCGGCGGCCCCCAGGCCGATGCGGGGCTGACCGGCCGAAAGATCATCGTGGACACCTACGGCGGCATGGCCCGACACGGTGGCGGCGCGTTCAGCGGCAAGGACTCGACGAAGGTCGATCGGTCTGCCGCGTACGCGACGCGCTGGGTCGCGAAGAACATCGTGGCGGCGGGCCTGGCCGAGCGGGCGGAGTTGCAGGTGGCCTACGCGATCGGCGTGGCCCACCCCGTGTCGCTCATGCTCGAGACGTTCGGAACGGAGCAGCAGGACCCCGAGAAGATCCTGACCGGTGTCCGTGAGGTCTTCGACCTGCGCCCGGCGGCGATCATCCGCGATCTGGGTCTGCGCCAGCCGATATTCGCCCCCACGGCCGCCTACGGTCACTTCGGTCGCGAGGAGTTCCCCTGGGAGTCCACCGACCGCGCGGACGCGCTGGCCGCTGCCTCAGGGACCTAGTCCTGGGACAGGACACGAGGATCTTCTGCTGACCCCAGCGGACACCGATGAGGCGGGTCGCTACGCCCGCGTGATCGTCGATGTCGGGCCGGCCCACCTGGACCGGCCCTTCGACTACCTGATCCCCGAGTCCGAGGGTGGTCGAGTCGACGTGGGAACCCGCGTCAGGGTGTCATTCAACGGCCGACCCCGGACCGCCTGGGTCATCGGCCTGCACGACGAACCCGCCACCGACCCGGACCGGATCAAGCCGATCGACCGGGTCGAGGGGCCCACCGTCTGGTTCGACGACACCGACGTCGAGGTGTGGCGCTGGATCGCCGATCGCTACGCGGGGACCCTGTCCGGGGTGATCCGTCACGCCCTGCCAACCCGGGTCGTCCGTGTGGAGACCGAAGCCGCCGGATGGGGGGAGATCGGTGCTGCACCGGAGGTCGCACCGGCCGCCGAGGTCGACTGGGTGCGGCTCGGCGGAACCGACCTGGCCCGTGCGGTGACCGCTCCGGATGGGAGCGCCCACCATCTGCGAACCCCGATGTCGCCCATCACCGGCGAGGGGCCGGCCCTCGCGGACCTGGTCACCCGGTGCGTGCGTGGCGGTCGGCAGGCCGTCGTGGTCGTTCCCTCGGAGGCACCCGGGGACGCAGACGACGTCGTGGCCGCTGCTGGAGATGCTGGCGTCGATCTCCGTGGCGAGCACGGCGACGCAGAGCGCTACCGTGCCTTCCTCCGCTTGCGGCGGGGTGAGATCTCGGTTGTGGTGGGGGAGCGGAGCGTCGCACTCCTGCCGCTGCGAGATCCGGGGCTGCTGGTGGTGGTTGATGAAGCCAACCCGGCGTACAAGGAGCGGCGGAATCCGCGTCACCACGTCCGTGAGGCCGTGCTGGGGCGGGCGCGCCTCGGTGGGGCGGTTGCCGTGCTGACCTCATCGGTGCTGTCCGCCCAGGCCCGGCGACACCACGTCGGTGGGCACCTGAGGCTGATCCGGGCGGACCGGACGACGGAGCGGGCGGCGGCCCCGTCCGTTCGTGCCGTCAACCGCCGTGAGTTGCCACCCACTGCCCGCCGCTCACGAATCACCGCTCCAGTGGCGCGCCAGATCGACCGGGTGGTCGCTGACGCTGGTCGGGTGATCGTGCTGGCGGCAGCCAAGGGAAGCGGTACCTCACTGGCCTGCGTGCGATGCCGCAGCCGCCACGAGTGTCCCACCTGCGGCGCCGGCGTCGCGGAGCGGGCCGGTGACGCTGCTCCGCCGGCCTGGGGATGTGGGAGTTGCGGCTGGGACGGGCCACCCCGGCGGTGCCTCGACTGCGGGGCGAGCGAGACCTTTCCGCTGCGAGCAGGTGCCAAGCGGCTGGCAGCCGAGTTGGCGAAGACCCATCCCCAGGCCGAGGTGGTCCACATGGAGGGCTTCGACCAGCCAGGACCCACGTCCACCCCGGCCATCGCCGTCATGACCCGCGGTTCGGTGGTTGCCCGGCCGCGCTGGCTGACCGACGAGCGGGGGCACCCCCACCCGGCCGACCTGTTGGTCATCGCCGACCCTGATGTGCTGATCGGCCGTCCGGATGTCGAGGCTGCAGAGGACGCCGCCCGGCTGTGGCTGGACGCCAGTCGGCTGGCTGGGGCCATCTGGATCCAGACGGCGGAGCCCGACCATCCAGCGATCCAGGCGGTCGTCCGCCAGGACGGCGACGGGTTCTGGGACGGTGAGACGCCCCGTCGGGCGGTCCTCGGCTTTCCTCCGGCCGGCTCGCTCATTCGCCTGGTGTCCCTGCCGGATCAGCAGGCAGCCGAGATCAGAGGTGTCGTGCCGGGTACCGTGCTGGGGCCCGACCCGGCCGGAGTGGCCTTGCTGAAGACGGCCGACCTGCGTGCCACGCTGAAGGCGCTCCACCCCCTACGAGCCCGGTGGGCACAGCAGGACATCCGGATCAGGGTCGACGTCGACCCGGTCCAGGTGAGCAGCTGAGCCGACCCGGGACCGACGAGGCCCGACCCGACCCGACGCCCGACCCGAAAGAGCACCTGTGGCCCGACTCCCCATCCGACTGTTCGGTGACCCCGTCCTGCGCCAGCGCGCCGGTGAGGTCACCAGCTTCGACGAGCGTCTGCGCACGTTGGCCGAGGACATGCTGGAGACGATGCGCGGTCAGAACGGTGCCGGCCTTGCCGCCAATCAGGTCGGCATCCTCAAGCGCCTGTTCACCTGGGAGGCGGGTGAGGACTTCGGAGCCGTCGTCAACCCGACGATCACGTTCGAGAGCGACGTCATCCAGGAGGGGGACGAGGGCTGTCTGTCGTTCCCGGGCCTGTTCTACCCGACCAAACGACCGCTCGAGGTCCACATCGATGCGCAGGACGTGCACGGCGAGGACATCTCGATGGAGGGGGAGGGGCTGTTGGCCCGCATCATCGCCCACGAGATCGACCACCTGAACGGGATCCTGTTCATCGAGCACCTGGAGCGGCACGACCGGAAGGACGCGATGAAGCGGATCCGTCGTGGCGAACTCGAGAACCCTCCACCGGTGGCGCCCGAGGATCCTGTGGTGTGATCAGGGTCGTCTTCTTCGGCACACCGGCCCCGGCGGTTCCCTCGCTGCGGGCCTTCGTGGCCGCGGCCGACATGGATGTCGTCGCGGTCGTGACCAACCCCGATCGTCCGTCGGGCCGCGGCCACAAGCTGACCGCACCACCGGTCAAGCAGGCGGCTGTGGAGTTGGGGCTCGATGTCCGGCAGCCGGACCGGCCCGGTGACCTGCGCGATTCGCTGGAGGTGTGGGACGTCGATGCCTGCGCTGTCGTGGCCTACGGTTCGATCCTGCCCCAGGCGGTGCTCGACCGCGGCGGAGCCGGCTTCGTCAACCTCCACTTCTCCCTGCTGCCGGCATGGCGGGGCGCCGCACCCGTTCCGGCGAGCATCCTGGCCGGTGACACGGTGACCGGTGTGACGTGCTTCCGGTTGGACGCCGGCATGGACACCGGCGATGTGCTGTCGACCCACGAGACCCGGATCGCAGCCGATGAGACCAGTGGTGAGCTGACCACCCGGCTCGCCGAGGCCGGTGCGGAGACGCTCGTCGACGCCGTGCGAGGCCTGGTCGACGGCTCCCTCGAGCCGGTCCCACAGGATCACGAGCAGGCGACCTATGCCTCGAAGATCGCGCCGGAGGACGCTCGGATCGACTGGGGGCAGGCAGCTGTCCAGGTCGACCGGGCCGTGCGAGCCTTCAACCCCATGCCCGGCGCCCACACGACCGTGGACGGGCGACGGCTGAAGGTCCATCGGGTCCGTCCGGTCTTCGGCGAGGCGACCGTCGCACCGGGAACCGTCGTCGGGGAGGAGGCCGGCGAGCCGGTGGTGGCGTGCGGGTCGGGTCTGGTGCGGCTGCTCGAGGTGCAGCCAGCAGGCAAGCCCCGGATGACCGGGGCGGACTTCAACAACGGCTACCGCCCGGAGCGCCTGGGGACATGACGCAGGACGACGGGGTCGCGACCAGGCAGGCGGCGTTGGCGGCGCTCCTCCAGATCGATGATCAGCAGGCCTGGGCCTCCCCGGTCGTGGATCGGGTGCTCTCCGGCAGCGGCCTGGACGACCGGGACCGTGCGTACGTGGCCAACCTGGTGTTCTCGACCCTGCGGTGGGAGGGCACGCTGGACTGGATGCTGGCCCATCTGGTCACCCGCGGGCTGGACGCGGTGCAGCAGGAGCTGCTCCACATCCTGCGGTTGGGCACCTGGGAGCTGCGCTTCGGGGCGGCGCCGGCGCATGCGGGGGTCAACACGTGGGTGGAGGTCGCGCGGCACGCCGTGGGCGACCGGGCCACGGGGTTCGTCAACGGTGTCCTGCGCAACGTCGTCCGCAGGGGCGACACCCTGCCCTGGCCCGACCCGACCAGCGTCGAAGGCGTGGCGCTGGCAACCGCCCACCCTCCGTGGGTGGTCGAGCTCGCGAGGGAGCGCTTCGGCGTCGACCGCGCGACCGACGTCCTGGCCGCGGGCAACGAGACGGCCCCCCTGATCCTGCGTGCCGTCGCGCCTCGCGAGGAGGTGGTGGCCCGTCTGGCCGCGGACGGTGTCGCCGCATCGGCGGGCAGCCTGACCGACACGGCTGTTGTCCTGGGGGAGCGGGTACCGCCGGGACGGCTCGCCGTGATCAGCGAGGGGCTGGCCATCGTCCAGGACCAGTCCTCGCAGGTGGTGGGTGCGACCGCGGCCCGCGAGATCCCAGCAGGCGCGACGGCGGTTGACCTGTGTGCCGCGCCTGGTGGGAAGACCACCCATCTGGCCCAGGCCGGGCTCGCCGTGACCGCCGTCGACCGACACGCCGGTCGGCTGCGCCGAACCGCGGAGCTGGCGGCTCGTCTGGGCCTGTCGATCACGACCCGCCTCGCCGATGGAGCGGCGTCGGGACTCCCGGAGGCCAGCGCGGACCTGGTGTTGGTCGACGCGCCCTGCTCCGGACTCGGTGTCGTGCGCCGCCGTCCTGAGCTGCGCTGGCGCAAGGACCCGGCTGACGTGACCGCGCTGCGGGCCGTTCAGGAACGGCTGCTGCGGGCGGCCGTGCTCCTGACCAAGCCGGGCGGCAGGATCGTCTACTCGGTGTGCACCTGGACCGTGGCGGAGACCGATCAGGTCGTCGCCGCCGTCGTGGAGGACGGCACCGCGGTGCTGGAGCGGGCGGGACAGACCGCACCCAACCCTGATGCGTCGGGCAGCCTGACCGAGTACGGCAGGCAACTGGCCCCGGACACCGAACAGGGGGACGGCATGTACCTGGCCGTCCTCCGCCGACCGGCCGAGCCGGGAGCCGTCGCGTGAGCGAGCAGCGAACCGCGGGCGACGCGGCGCTGGACAGAGCGATGATGGATCGCGCCTTCGACCTGGGCGAGCGTGGTCGCGGACGGACCAGTCCCAACCCATTCGTCGGCTGCGTGATCGCGCAGGGGGAGCAGATCGTCGGCGAGGGGTGGACGCAGCCGCCGCCGGGGCCGCACGCCGAGATCGTGGCTCTCGAGCAGGCCGGCGCCGCGGCTCGCGGCGCCGCGGTCTACGTCACGCTGGAACCGTGTGCCCACATCGGCCGGACGCCTCCCTGCACCGACGCGCTGCTGGCGGCCGGTGTCGCACGGGTGGTGATCGCGCTGACAGACCCCAACCCGGTTGCGGCAGGTGGGGTCGCCACGTTGGTCGACGCCGGTGTGGCCGTCGATCAGGACGTGGCCGTCGAGCGGGCCACACGCCAGCACGAGATCTTCCTCCACACCGTGCGCACCGCTCGTCCCTTCGTCATCGCCAAGACCGCCAGCAGTCTCGACGGGTACGTCGCGGACCACGCCGGCAGATCCAAGTGGATCACCGGACCGCAGGCCCGGGCAGCGGGTCACCGGCTGCGAGCCGAGGTGGACGCCATCCTCGTCGGCAGCGAGACGGCCCTGGCCGACGACCCCTCCCTCACCGTCCGGGACATCGGCGGGGGGCGGACCTGGGATGGACCCCAGCCGCTGCGGGTCGTGCTGGACCGACGTGGTCGGGTGAAGGAGGCTCGGCTCCGGATGCAGGCCGATGACGGAGCGGCGCCGCTGGTCAGCGACGCAACACGACCGGAGGACGTGCTGCAAGAACTCTGGGCGCTCGGCATCGGCAGCGTCCTGGTGGAGGGCGGCCCGACGATCGTCTCGGCCTTCATCACGGCCGGCCTGGTGGATCGCTACGAGGTCCACCTGGGCGGTGTGATCCTGGGTGAGGGCCTGCCGGCTGTCCCGGGTCGTTTCACCCTCGATCAGGCGCCTCGGATGATTGTGGCGGCGAGTACCGTTTGGGGCACCGACGTCGTGCTCACGGCGTACCCCCGACGATGAGGAAGCTCTCGTGTTCACCGGTTTGATCGAAGAGGTGGGCGTGGTCCGCGCCCTCGAGGTCAACAAGACCGCAGGCAGCGGCAGTGCCGTCCTGACCATCGGCTGCGAGATCGTCACCGATGACGCCGCGATCGGCGACTCGATCGCCGTCAACGGCGTCTGCCTCACAGTGACCGAGCTGCTGCCGGACGGCGGCTTCGCCTGCGACATGATGGGGGAGACGTTGGCCCGGACGTCCCTTGGCGACATCGAGGAGGGATCGTCGGTCAATTTGGAACGTGCCATGGTGGCTGGCGACCGGCTGGGCGGACACATGGTCCAGGGCCACGTGGATGGTGTCTCGGAGATCCTCGACATCACCGAGTTCCCGGAGTGGACCACGGTCACCTACACGCTTCCCGCGGAGCTGGTCCCCTACGTCGTCGAGAAGGGATCGATCACCATCGACGGAACCTCGCTGACGGTCACGGCGGCCGACGAGGCCACGTTCTCCGTCGGTCTGATCCCGCACACGATGGCGGTGACGACCCACGGCGCCCGACGAGTGGGCGACCGGGTCAATCTCGAGGTCGACATCATCGCCAAGTACGTCGAGCGTCAGCTCGCCACCCGTGGCCTCACCGAGGAGAAGGCAATCGCATGAGCAAGCCAGGTTTCACGCCGATCCCGGAGGCCATCGCCGCCATCGGGCGAGGTGAGATCGTTGTTGTGGTCGATGACGAGGATCGCGAGAACGAGGGCGATCTGATCATGGCGGCCGAGGCCGCCACGCCCGAGACGATCGCCTTCTTCCTCCACCACACCTCGGGCTACATCTGCGTGCCGATCACCGAGGAGCGGGCCGAGGAGCTCGACCTGCCGCCCATGGTCGACAACAACACCGACCCGCTGCGCACCGCGTACCTGGTGACGGTCGACGCGAGCCACGGGACCACCACCGGCATCTCCGCCGGCGATCGGGCGAAGACCATCCAGGCGATGATCGACCCCGCGACGCGTCCGGTCGACCTGCGCCGTCCCGGCCACATCGTGCCGCTCCAAGCCCGCGAGGGCGGGGTGCTCAAGCGCGCCGGACACACCGAAGCGGCGATCGACCTGGCCCGTCTGGCTGGCTTGCAGCCGGCCGGTGTGCTGTGCGAGATCGTCAACGAGGACAAGACGGACATGGCTCGTCTGCCCGAGCTGATCGAGTTCGCCACCGAACATGACCTGAAGCTGATCTCGATCGCTGAACTGATCGCCTGGCGCCGCCGCTCAGAGCGACTGGTGCACCGCCAGGCCGAGGCCGACATCCCAACGGAGTTCGGCACGTTCCGGGCCATCGGGTACAGCTCCGACATGGACGCCTTCGACCAGGTCGCGCTGGTCTACGGGAACCCCGAGAACAAGCCCAACGTGCTAGTCCGGATGCACTCCGAGTGCTTGACCGGCGACATCTTCGGCTCGCTGCGCTGCGACTGCGGTCCGCAGCTGCGAGAGGCCATGCGACAGATCGCCGCGGAGGGGGAGGGGGTCATCGTCTACATCCGCGGCCACGAGGGCCGTGGCATCGGCATCATGCACAAGCTGGAGGCCTACCAGCTGCAGGACGCTGGCCACGACACGATCGACGCCAACCTCAAGCTGGGCTTCCCGGCCGACTCGCGTGACTACGGGACCGGCGCGCAGATCCTCGTCGACCTCGGCCTGTCCACCCTCCGACTCCTCACCAACAACCCGGCGAAGCGTGCTGGCCTGGAGGGTTATGACCTCGAGATCGTCGAGCGCGTGCCGATCGAGGTGGCCCCAACCCGTGAGAACCTGCGCTACCTGCGGACCAAGCGTGACCGGATGGGGCACGCTCTGACCGGACTGGAAGCCGTAGCCGGAGAGGACGCCAGCGATGCGAGTGCATGAGGGAAGTCTGGACGGCACCGGGTTGCGATTCGCCGTCATCGCAAGCCGCTTCAACGACACCGTGGTGACCCGACTGGTGGACGGCGCCACGAGTTGCCTCACCAAGCACGGGGTGGCCGAGGAGAACATCGACGTCTACTGGGTGCCGGGGGCGTGGGAGATCCCCCTGGTCGCCAAGCGACTCGCGGAAGCCGGCGAGATCGACGCCGTGGTGGCCCTGGGCCTGGTCGTGCGGGGTCAGACAGCCCACTTCGACTACGTGGCCGGGGAGTCCGCCGCCGTCGGCCGTGTCGCGCTCGAGACCGGCATTCCGATGTCGTTCGGGGTGCTGACCACCGAGACCTGGGAGCAGGCGACCGACCGGTCGGGCGGGAAGCTCGGCAACAAGGGCTGGGAGGCGGCGATCGCGGCCCTGGAGACCACCACACTGCTGCGCGACCTCTGAGACGCCGGCTCTGAGACGCCGGCCGACCCACGAACCACATCGGGGGTGAACCAATGGTCCGTCTGGCGCGTTCTGGCCTCATGAGAACCGCTCGGTGGCCCGCCGTCACCCTGCCGGCGCGAGCATCGTGGTGGACCGTCCTCGGGCTTGCCGGCCTCAGCGTGCTCGCCGCGGTTGGGTGGAGCCAGCGGGCCGATGTGGCACCGGCCCTGGGCAGGCTGTCGCCGGTCGTGCTGGTCGTGGTCGTTGGATCGTCAGCCGTCGCCAACCTGGTTCTGGCGGAGAACTGGTACCAGCTGAGCCTGGCCGGCACGCGCGCCACCCGGACCACGAGTTGGCGCATCTTCGGGCTCGCACAGCCCTTGCGCTATTTGATGCCCGGCGGGCACATCGCCGCTCGCGGCGCGCTGGCCACCCGGGAGGGGCTCACGGTCAGAGCAGGCGTCGGCCTCGGCGTCCTCGACCTGCTGCTGTCGGTTTGCGTCCTGACCCTGCTGACGGCGGTCACCACACCTGCCTGGCTGGGCCCGCTGGCCGGCCGGGCCATCCCCGGCTGGGTGCCGCTCCTCGGGGTGGCGCCAGCGGCGTTGGCTCTGGTCCTGATCGTGCGCCCCGACGTGGTCGGGTCGGGCCTGGATCGGATCGTCGGTCGGGTGGTCGGCCGATCGGCGCGGTTGCCGGCCGCGCCGCTCCTGCGGGCCCAGCTGCTGCGCTACCTGGGCGCGGTCCTGGTCAGGGCGGCAGGGTTCGTGGTGCTGGTCCTTGCGATGGGCCGAGCCGGTGGGGCGGCTGATGCCGGCGCAGCAGCGACCGTCGGGGCAGCGCTCGGCGCCTTCGCGGTCGGCAACGTGGCCGGCCGGCTGGCCCCCATCGCGCCAGCCGGTCTGGGGATCCGCGATGTCGGCATGGCCGTGGTGCTGACCGGCCCGCTGGGCCTGGGTGCTGCCACCGCGGTGGCCCTGGCAGCGCGGGTGCTGGACCTGTTGGCAGAGGGTGTGCTCGTCGGTGGTCTGTTGCTCGGCACCTCGGGCCGGGACACCGTCCTGCGCCCGGGAGCGGTCCTGACCCTGGACGACGGACGGCGCGTCGACATCATCAGCGTCAAGCAGCGGACCTGGTCGAACGTGGCCGTGGGGCGCCTGGGCGACCAGGAGGTGTTCTGCAAGCAATCCCTCGACCGGCGTGGTCGGCCCGATCCGGCCGCGAGCCAGCGGCAGCAGCAGGCCTACGCCGAGGTGCAGGCCGGCGGGCTTCGTGCGCCGGGCCCCGTCGGTGCGGCCGGACGTGAGGCGATCGAGGTGCGCGAGTGGCGGCCGCTCCGAGAGCCGGAGGACCCAGGCGCCGTCGCGATCTGGGTCCTGACCCAGCTGGCGATGGTGGGGCCCGGCCATCCCTCTCCGGCCCTGGCAGCCACCGGACTGTTGATCGACGAGAGCACATCGCCAGGGGCCGACCTCCCGGACAGCATCACCGTCGTGGATCCAGACAGAGCGCCGAGCGCCGCAGCGCTGTTCGACGTGGCCGACTGCCGAGCGCGCCTGATCGCCACGCTGCTGCTATCCAACTGGGGCCGTCCGCTCCGTGCCTTCATTGCCGGTCCTGACTGGCCTGCGGCCGCCCGGACCTGGCAGGCCACGCGGCCCCGCGGGGCTGCTGAGCGGGTCGCGGGCCTCGCCGACATCCGACGGGCCTGCCGAGACCTCGTCACCGCACGTCGTCGTGAGTGGGTCGGCGTAACACCAGCGCAGGCGCTGGTCCGGTTCGTCGGCGTCCACACCATCGGCTGGCTGTACGCCCGACGTCTTGATCGGGGCATCGCGGAGGGTCGTCTGGGCCGAGCCCCCGCAGATCTGGATGAGCAAACCCGTCGACGGTACGGCCACACCGATCGGGCCGCGAAGTACGACCATGAAGCTCGAGGGCCCATCGGACGGGCCATCACGGCCGGTGAGAGACGGGCGCTGCGCCGTGCGCTGGCCGTGTTGTGTTCCGTCGGGGCTCCGGCGACGGATCGGGCATCCCGCGGGCACCCAGGTCGGCGATGGTGGGGGCGTGAGCGGCAGCACGGTGCCTCGCTCGTGGAGTCGTGGGTGGACGTTGCGGGCGGCACCGGCCGGTTCGCGTCTCTGGCAGGGCTGGCTGGTGCCCGCCGGATCAGCGTCGACCGGTCGGCGGCCATGCTCGCGCGCGACGCCAGCGGTCTGCGGGTCATCGCCGATGCGGAGCGGTTGCCGCTTCCCGGGGCATCCGTGGACGTGGCGGTGATGATGCGCCTGGTCCATCGCACCTCCGACGTCCTCCTCGTGGCGGCGGTGCGTGAGGCTCTCCGCGTCAGTCGGAGGGGTGTTCTGGTCAGCTACACCCGGCCGACGCCGGGCTGGCGGCGGCAGCTTCGTCGGCTGGTCGGTCGCAAGCCGGCAGCGGGCGGTCGCAGCGAGCGGGAGGTGGCCGGTCTGGTTGCTGCAGCCGGCGGCGTCGTGCGTTCGGATGTGGCCGCCATCCCGCTGTTGTCCGGTGGGCGGGTCCTGGCGGTTTCGCGGACGGCATCACGTCGGGGTGCCATGATCGTGCCCAGTGAGCGACCGATCCCAGCCCGACCCGATCCTCGCGGAGTTGCGCGCGCGCATTGACGTGCTGGACGAAACCCTCATCCAGTTGATGGCCGACCGGTTCGAGGTCACCCGGAGGGTCGGTGCGCACAAGCGGGAGGTTGGGCTCCCGAAGGCCGACCCTGCCCGCGAGCGGGTGCAGATCGCCAAGCTGCGGCGCATGGCGGAGGAGGCCGATCTTGATCCCGGGTTCAGCGAGAAGCTGCTCCGGCTGATCATCGATGAGGTGATCCGGGACTACGCCCGCGCCGAGGCCTGAGCCGTGCGCGTCAGCGCGCGATGTCGGGCCGGTCCTGGATGGCGCGGGTGCGGACCGTGAAGACCGAGTTCCCGGACAGGATGCCGCCACGCCCGAAGAGGCGGCCGTGCTCCCAGTTGGACAGGCCGAGCTCCGGCGTGGAGAGGGCGTACTGGCCGTCCACCCAGCGAGTCAGGCCGTTGCCGACGAAGGGGGCGTTGATCTGGTTGAAGAACCGCTCGTGCTCGCTGGGATCGGTTGCCAGCAGGCTGGCCACGAACTGGGGGCTCTGGGCATTGAAGAGGCGGATGGCCTCAGCGGTTTCCGGAACCACGACGAGGGTGATCTCGGGCGAGTCCTCCCACTCCCACTCCACCCCGAGATCCGTCGAGGCGATGGGCTGGGCCTGGGGTTCGACGACCTCACCCCCGGCGCGGGCGATGGGGACGGAGCGGTCGAACCACTCCTGCGGGATGTGACCCGTCGAGTCGACCTCGACGTGGAGCTTCGTCGCAACGCCGCGGGCCTCGCCGGCAGCGGTGATGGCGTCGAGGAACACCGGGACCAGCTCGTCGGCCCGATCCGCGGTGATCACGCAGGTGTTCAGGGTGTTGCACACCTTCCGGTCGAGCGACCGGGTGACGGCCTGGCCGAAGTCGTCCGCGTCGGCGCTCGGCCCTGCCACGATCCAGGCCCCACCCGTGCCGTGCAGAGAGGCTGGGATGCCGGCCAGGCGAGCCACGGCCCCCAGCGTCCTGGTGGCCCGGCCAGAGCCGCGGGCGACGGCCAACGACAGCCGGGTATCGCTGAACAGCGCGTAGCCCGCCGCACGGCCCGGGGAGTCCACGAGAGAGGCGGCTCCGGGCGGGAGCTCGGCGTGGGCCAGCGCCGGGGCCAGGGCGTGCTGGACGATGGCGCGGGCGGTGCCGAGGGCGTCCGAGCCGATCCGGAAGACCACGGTGTTGCCGCTGCGCAGGACGCCACAGGCATCGGCGAACACGTTCGGTCGGCCCTCGAACACGAAGGCGACGACACCCAGGCGGTCACGGACCTGCTCGACTCGCCAGCCGTCGTGCGGGACGGTGGCGATGACGTCGCCTCGTCCGCTGTCCATGGCCTGCCAGCCCCGCAGCCCCTCGATCATCCCCTCCCGCATCGCCTCGTCCAGCACCAGGCGGGTCGTGGAGCGACCCTTGGCCCCCGCCGCCTCGACGTCAGCAGCGTTGGCCTCGGCGATCGGGGCGAAGGTGGCGTCGTCGGCCAGGGCATCGGCGAAGGCCGCGAAGAAGCGCGAGATCTGGTCATCGGTGACGCCGCCCATGGCGTCGAACGCGGTCACGGCGGCGTCGACGGCGGTGCGGGCGGCCGTCCGTTCGGCGGCCGGAACGTGAAGCACCTGGCCGTCCTCGGGCGTGACCAGCAGGGCGTCTCCCGGCTCGAAGGCCGCGGCCACCTCTCGCGGGACGGTGGTGACCCGGTCCCCACCGACGATGAGGGGCATCCCGGCGGTCAGGCTCTCCAGCTGCTGCATGCCAGGAAGGCTATCGGGGCTACCCGCCCACGGGCTCCACGTCGCCCGACGCCAGGCGGACCCCATCAGCACAGCGGGCCTCGATGGTCCCGGACCCGAACTGCTCGGCGTACAGGACCGCGTAGGCGCCCTGACGGGCCAGCAACTCCTGGTGGGTCCCGCGCTCGATGATGCGGCCGCGGTCGACGACGAAGATCACGTCCGCGGCCAGGATCGTGGACAGCCGGTGCGCCACCGCCACCGTCGTCCGGCCCACCATCAGCCGCTCCAGCGCCTCCTGCACGAGCCGCTCGCTCACGGTGTCCAAGGCACTCGTCGCCTCGTCCAGCACCAGGATCCGCGGGTCGGCGATCACCACCCGGGCGATGGCCAGCCGCTGCTTCTCCCCGCCGCTCATGCGGTAGCCGCGCTCGCCCACCATCGTCTCGAAGCCGTCCGGCAGCTCGTTGATCCGACCGAGGATCGACGCCGAGCGGCAGGCGTCCTCGATCTCGGCCTGCGTGGCCTGGGGACGCCCGTACACCAGGTTCTCGCGGATGGTGGCGTGGAACAGGTGGGTCTCCTGGGTCACCATGCCGATCTGGCGGGCCAGCGAGTCCAGCCGGATGCCCTTGACGTCGTGGTCGTCGATCATGACGGCACCCCGCGTGGCGTCGTACAGCCGGGGCAGCAGATACGTCAGCGTGGTCTTCCCGGCTCCCGACGGCCCGACCAGCGCCGCCAGCTGGCCCGGCTGGATCTCGGCCACCACCGACCGCAAGGCCCACCCGTCGTCCTCGTCATCGGCCGCCGTGTCGCCGTCGTAGCGGAACCACACGTCGTCGAAGGTCAGCCTCCCCTCGACGTCATCGAGAACGCTCGCGTCATCAGCATCCACGATGTCCTGCTCGAGGTCGAGGTACTCGAAGATCCGCTCGAACAGCGCCAGGGACGACTGGACCTGGACGGAGACCTCGAGCGTGCGCGCGATCGGGAAGAACAGCCGGGCCTGCAGCGTGGTGAAGGCAACGACCGTCCCCTCGGTCAATCCCCGGCCGGCGAACGTCCCGTCACCCTCGAGCAGGTACCCGGCCGCGACGTACACCAGCACGGGTGTGATCGCGAAGAACGCCTGGATCAGCGCGAAGAAGGAGCGGCCGATCATCTGCTGCTGCACCTGCAGCTCCGCCAACCGTTCGGAGGAGGCCCGGTAGCGCTCGATCTCCGTCTCGCTCTGCCCGAAGGTCTTGGAGAGCAGGATGCCGCTGACGGAGAGCGTCTCCTCCGACCGCGCGGAGAGGTCAGCCAGTTCCTTCTGCGTGGACTTGCTGACCTTGCGACGGGCGGTGCCGACGCGGCGTGAGAGCCACACGAAGATCGGGAGCATCCCGAGGCTGAGCAGGGTCAGGGGGATCGACAGCACCGTCATGGCCACCACCACCGAGAGCAGGGTGACGGCGTTGGACAGCAGCGTCGAGGCGGTGTCGGTCACCACCGACTGGACTCCGCCGACGTCGTTGGCCAGGCGGGACTGGATCTCACCGGTCCGGGTGGCGGTGAAGAACCGCAACGGCATGCCCTGCAGGTGGGCGTAGAGGCTGTTGCGGAGGTCCTGCATCACCCGCTGCCCGACGGTGTTGGTGACGTAGGTCTGGTACACCGAGAGGCCGGCTCCGACCAACGGCAGTACCGTCATGATCGCCCCCAGCTGCCACAGCAGCGTGAAGTCCGGCCCACCATCGACGAAGAGGGCGTCGTCGAAGACCACCCGGACGAGCAGGGGGTTCACCACACCGATGGCCGCCGTGACCAGGATCAGCCCGACGACGATGGCGATGGGCCCGCGGTACGGGCTGAAGGCAGCCACGACCCGCTTCAGCAGGCCTCGGTCTCGGGTTCGGTTCATGGGCCGGTCTCCTCACGTCGGTGTCCGGTGCGCGTTCCGACGAGGTCCGCGAAGGCCAGCAGTGCGTTGTCATGGCACACCTCGGGGCCGCACCGCAGCAGCGGGGTCGCCCGCAGTGCCGGGAACAGATACCCCAGGCCGGTCAGGTCGGTGTGCCCGGCCTCGGGGATGGCGCGCAGTCGGACGTCTGCGCCATCGGCCATCATGCGCTCCAGCAGGCCATCGTTGCGATTGCCGATCCACGCACCGCTGCGGAGGGCGATGAGGGGGACGGCCAGATCGGTGCGGGCGGCCGCAGGCACCGGCTCCACCCACGGGTCCAGGCCGATCACACCGGCGATGCTCGATCCGCGCGTGGCGGCCAGGATCGCGGCGCCACCACCCGTGGACTGCCCCACCACCCAGACCTGCTCGACGACCGGCACGCACTCGTCGATGGCACCGACCGACATCGCCCCGATCACGGAGGTGATGTCCTCAGCGAACCGCTGCACCAGGTACCGCACGCCCGGTCCGTAGCCCGGATCCTCGGCGGAGGGCATCAGGTCGGGCTCCAACCCGACCACCGCACCGCCGGGGTACTGCGACACCAACGCCCCACCGACGTGGTCGGCGGCGAGGACCACCCAGCCCTCGCTGGCCAACTGCTCGGCCAGGTCCGCGTGGATGGCCCGGAAGCCCATCCAGCCGTGGCTGAGCACGACCACGCCGCGGACATCGACCCGGTAGTCCAGATCCGCGACCGCGTGCCCTCGCTGCGCCGCCAGCCGTCCGAGCAGCGGCGCTGGGACCGGGTAGGAGAGCGCGATGGCCTTGGCCGCCCCCCGCCCTGCGGGGAACAGCGGTGCGGCGGCCGCATGTCGTTGACCGCCGTCGGCCTCCTCCGCCGGATACCAGATCTGCACCGGCAGGCGACGTCGATCGTCCAGGACCACCGTCCGGGTTCCGACCCGATGCGCACCCGTCGGTCGGGGGAGCGGGCGGCTGGGCAGTGCCGCCTGATGCAGGTGCCGGACGCCGGCTCGCAGGGCCAGGGCTCCGACCGCGCTGGCGCCCAGTGCCACCCCGCCCCTGATCAGGTCCTCCGCCGAGGAGGACCGGGCTCGCCTCACAGTTGCCTCGTGTCGGTGTCCAACCCCAGGGCAAGCCGCCCCACCAGCTCGTAGGTCCGAGCCGACGTCATTGCGTGTTGTGTGGCAACGTGGATGTCGCGGAAGCAGCGCTGGATGGGGGAGGTCAGGTACACGTCGACGCCGCCAGCCACCAGATGCAGGTCCCGGACCGCCGCGGCACATCGGGCGGTGGCATCCGTGGCCGCCAGCCGAAGTCCGCGGCGGTGCTCGAGGGACAGCGGATCGCCGGCGGCAGCGGTCTCCCACGCCTGCCCCGTCACGTCGGCCATGAACGCGGCTGCCGATCGAACCGTCGCCTCGGCGCGGGACACGGTGGCCTGGGTCTCGGCACGCTCCGCCAACGTCCGTCCCGAGCCCTGCGGCCGCTTGTCGGCGGCCAACGCCGTCGTCTCGGTCAGCGCACGACGGGTTATCCCGATGCTCACGGCTGCCACGCCGAGGGCCAGCAGTCCGAACAGCGGGAACTGCGCCAGCGGCGCCTGGATCACCGGTGCGGCGGTCCCGAGCTGCACCCAACGACCCTCCGGGACGAAGGCTCGCTCCACCCGGTAGTCCGTGGACCCGGTGCCGGCCAGGCCGGCCGTGTGCCAGGTGTCCAGAAGCTCGACGTCCTCGCGGTCGAAGAAGACGAACGGAGCCACGAGCCCGTCCGACCTGGGCGCGGTCGCACCGGTCTGGTCGACCAGGCGCACTCGCCCACCGATGGTCGTGCAGTGACTGGTGCCCGACCCCCAGGCCCACCGGCCGCTGACCCGCAGACCCCCCTCCACCACCACGGCCGTGCCCGCCGGCGCCGCGAACCCGCCGGTGACCGCCCGTGCGTGGAAGATCTCCTTGCCGTATCGATCCGGCAGGAAGTACGCCGTCAGCGACGTCGTCAGGGCGATCATCACACACCAGCCCACGGCCCCGTCGGCCTCCGCGACCGCCGTGATGTGGTCCAGACCGGCTTGGGCGCTGACCTGCTCCCCGCCGTAGACCTGCGGGATCCAACTCGCGAACGCCCCCTCGCTGGTCAGCGCGGCTGCGATGTCGTCCGGCAACCGGCGGGCTTGCTCGAACTCCCGCGAGCGATCTCGGATCGTGGCGTCCAGCGCAGGGGAGAGCATGTTCACGGTAGTTCTATCGCGCCGATGCCCCATCGTCCGGCGGAGACCGGGCATCATTGGCGACCATGGCTGTCCTGACCGCGGTGATCTGTGGCGTGTTCGGGCTGCTCTTCGGGTCCTTCGGCAACGTGGTCATCCATCGGGTGCCGGAGGGACAGAGCGTCGTCAGCCCACCCTCGGCCTGCCCGGGATGTGGCAACTCGATCACCCCCCGCGACAACATACCGGTCCTGTCCTGGCTGGTGCTGCGTGGACGGTGCCGGAACTGCGGCGAGCCGATCAGCGTCCGGTACCCGATCGTCGAGCTGGCCTCCGCGGCGCTGTTCGCCCTCACGGGCTACGTCTTCGCCAGCGCCGACCCGCCGGACTTCTGGGTCCTGCCCGGCATGCTGCTGTTCGTCTGGGTTCTGCTCATCGTCTCCGTGATCGACGTCGAGACCCGACGCATCCCCAATGCGATCACCTACACGCTGACCCCGGCCCTGGCGGTGCTGCTCGTCAGCGCCGCCGTCCTCAACGGTGAGCCCGGTCGGGCGCTGACCGCCGTCGCGGGGGGTGCCGGCGCCTTCGTCTTCCTGCTGATCCTGGCGCTCATCAAGCCCGGAGGGATGGGCTTCGGGGACGTCAAGTACGCCGCCTTCCTGGGGCTGGGTCTGGGCTATGTCAGCCTTGGCAGTGTGCTCATCGGCATCTTCGGGGCCTTCCTCGTGGGCTCGCTGGTCTCCGTGGCGCTACTGGCGCTCACCGACCGATCCCGCAAGGACAAGGTGCCGTTCGGACCGTTCCTGTCCGTGGGTGCGTTCGTCGGCATCCTGATCGGCCCGGCGCTGGTCGAGGCCTACACCTCCGCCGTCGGCCTCTAGACTCGACCGCCATGAGCGACCCAACCGCACAGCCCACCCAGGAAGAGATCGAGGCGTACTACGCCCAGCTGCGTGAGGCACCGCTGCACGAGCTGCTCGTCCAGGCCATCGGCATGTTGGCCACCGGTGCCGAGGCCAAGTTGGGCCGGCCAGACGCCCGGATCCTGATCGACTCGATGGGTGCCCTTGTGCAGATCGGCGCCGGCAAGCTGGGTGAGGCCGAAGGCCAGCTGCAGACCGCCGTCGCCCAGTTGCAGATGGCCCAGGTCCAGGTCGAGCAGCAGATGGCGAAGGAGGGGGCCTCATCCGAGGGGGACGACGGCTCGGCTGACCCGTCGTCGGCCGCGGCATCCGCTGACCGCACCACCGATTCGTCCACCACCCCACCGGCGTCGCCGCTGCAGCAGCCGTCCAGCCCACCGGCCGCGGAGAAGAAGCAGACCGACAAGCTCTGGATCCCCGGGCGGGACGGCTAGCCGGCGCGTAGCGGGCGCCCAGAACTCCACGTACGCTGTGGCGTCCACATGAAGTGGGAGCAGCATCCCCACCTGCCGGGCTGACCCGATCAGGTCCATCACCGCCCCGACCTCGGCCAGCACTCTGGCCCCGTTGACGTGTGACTGGCCGCTGCCTCCCGCAGCGGCCACTGTTGTCTGACGGCACCAACAGCCGCCATCCGGACCACCCGCCGCGTCCCACCACGGCGTTCCCATCAGCAGCGCTTCCCAGGAGCCACACCATGCCCAAGCAGAAGACCCACTCCGGCAGCAAGGACCGCTTCCGCGTGACCCGAACCGGCAAGGTCATGCACCGTCGGCAGAACCGCAACCACCTGGCTGAGCACAAGCCCCAGCGTCGCAAGCTGCGCCTGCGTCGCGACGAGGCGCTGAGCTCGGCCAAGGAAGCCCGGAACATCAAGCGGATGCTCGGCCAGTAGCCGGCCGACGCCGCATCGACGATGTAGAAGAAGAAGAGGAGACCCCACATGGCACGCGTCAAGCGCGGTGTACACGCCCGGAAGCAGCGGCGGACGGTCCTGGCTCGCGCCAAGGGCTTCCGCGGCGCCCGGAGCCGCCGGTACCGCATCGCCAACGAGTCCGTTCTGCACGCCGACCGGTACGCAACCCGCGACCGTCGGGCGAAGAAGCGCGACTTCCGCCGGCTCTGGATCACCCGCATCAATGCAGCGGCCCGCCAGGACGGTCTGTCCTACAGCCGCTTCATGCACGGGCTGAAGCAGGCCGAGGTCGAGCTGGACCGCAAGGTGCTGGCCGATCTCGCCGTGCACGACCCCAAGGCCTTCTCGGCCCTCGTCGCCACCGCGAAGGCGGCGCTGTAGCGGATCCGCGATGAGCAGGAGCCTCGAGCTACCGGCTCGTGGGAGCCGACACATCAGCCACGAGCCCGCGATCACCTCAACGGCGAACCCCAAGGTGGCCGCCGCCGCGCGGCTGGCCAGTCGGAAGGGTCGGCGTGACGCGGGCGCCTTCCTCGTCGAGGGCCCGCAGGCCGTCGGCGAGGGTCTTGACCGCCTCACCGAGTTGTTCGCCACACCTGAAGCCGTCGACACCCACACCCCGATGGTGCAGGCGGCTGTCGACGGTGGCGTCCACCTTCGTGTGGTCACGCCGGAGGTTCTCCGGGTTCTGGCCGACACCGTGACACCCCAGGGCCTGGTCGGGGTCGCGCCGGTCCCCGCCCCCGACCTCGACGATCTGCTGTCCCACGCCACCTTCGTGGTCGTGCTGGACGGCGTCAGCGACCCTGGCAACGCCGGCGCGATCATCCGCAGCGCCGATGCCGCTGGCGCCGACGGGGTGGTGTTCCTCCGCGGCGCGGTCGATCCGTTCAACCCCAAGGCCGTCCGAGCCTCCACCGGATCGCTGTTCCACCTCCCGGTGCTCACCGGGATCGAGGCCGAGCAGCTGAACGACGTCTCCGAAGCCGGCCTGCAGCTGCTCGCCGCCGACGTGCACGCCTCCGTCGCATTGGGAACCCAGGATCTGAGCCGACCGACCGCGCTGGTCTTCGGTGGTGAGGCCGCTGGCATCTCCAGCACGGTGCTCTCGCGGTGTACGGTCTCGGTCCACCTGCCGATCGCCCGGCCACGTCGACCCGGCCACACGGGGCACGCCGAGAGCCTCAACCTGGCCGCCGCCGCCGCCGTCATGGCCTACGCCGTCCACGGCGCTCGCAGCCACCGCTAGTGTCCCATCCTGCGATTCCGCTCGACGTTCCATCTTGACTGGACCACCCTCCCGGAGTCTGGACGTGCCCACCGCCCCCTCGCCCTCCGCCCAGCCGATCATCGCCGGCTCGTTCTCCGGGCTGGATGAGCTACCTGATGCAGCGGCCGTGGTCGACGCCGATGGTGTGCTCGTCTGGGCCAACCCCATGTTGTGGCGGCTGCTCCGGACCACTGATCTCCTCGGGCAGCCCGCACGGGAGGTGATCGACCTGCGCACGGCCGACGACCTGGACTGGTGGGACACGGATCCGCTCGGGACCGATCCCACGCTGATCCGCCGGATGGCCGAGCAGGAACTCGTGCTGCGCCGTGACCGGACCACCCACGTGGTGGCGGTCACCGCCAGCCGCCTCCGCGGCGATGCGGTGCCCGGCGGCCTGCTCATGGTGCTGCGCCGGGCCGACGCGCGTCGACGCCGGGACGTGGCCCGCTCAGACCTCGTGTCAACGGTCTCCCACGAGCTCCGGGCCCCGCTGACCAGCGTCAAGGGCTTCACCAAGACCCTGCTGTCGAAGTGGGACCGCTTCAGCGACGACCAGCGACGGCAGATGCTCGCCACGGTCAACGAGGACGCCGATCGGGTCACCCGCCTGCTGGGGGAGCTGTTGGCTGTCTCGCGCATCGATGCCGGGCGGCTGGCTCTGCGGCGACAGATGGTGCGACTCGACGTCCTGGTGCCCCGGGTGGTCAACGGCATCCAGGCCGGCGCCGGACAGGGCCGCACGATCACGGTGTCCCACGACAACCCGCCCGAGCTGTACGCCGATCCGGACCGGCTGGACCAGGTCCTCACCAACCTGGTCGAGAACGCCGTCAAGTACACCGACGACGAGATCCTGATCGATGTGACCACCGGACAGGACACGGTGCAGGTCACCGTCGCCGACCGCGGCCCCGGCATCGAGCCGGAGTTCCGGACCGCCATCTTCACCAAGTTCTTCCGCCGGCCTGGCGAGAAGCGGCAGGGGACCGGCCTGGGTTTGTACATCACCAAGGGCCTGGTCGAGGCACACGGCGGTGAAATCTGGGCAGAGGACGGCGAGGATGAGGGATCGGTGTTCCGCTTCACCCTCCCCCAGGGAGGCCTGGAGCTGTCGGGCATCGACTTCCACGCCCTCCGCGCGTCCACCACCAAGACCAGCACCACCACCAACACCAGCACCACCCACCGCGAAAGCTGACTCCCCGTGACTCCGAACCCAGCAAGCGCCCCACCCGCCCAGGACGGCCGGGACAGCAGGGCCTTTGCGCTGACGGAGGAACTCGCGGAGCTCGAGGCACAGGCGATCGCGGCCGTCGAGGCGGCCGAGAGCTTGGAGGCACTCGACGAGGTCCAGAGCGCCTACCTCGGCAAGAAGGGTCTGATCGCACAGGTCAAGCGCCAGCTGGGTGGGCTGGAGCCGGACGAGCGCAAGACCGTCGGCCAGGCCTATGGCCGGGTCAGCGGCGCCTTCGCCCAGGCGGAGGCCGCGCGGCGCGACACCCTCGAGTTGGCCCGTGACGAGCGGATCCTGGCGTCGGAGCAGATCGACGTGTCCCTCCCGCCGCGGCTGCCCAAGCGCGGTTCGCTGCACCCCCTGCGGCAGACCCTCGAGGACATCCTCGACGTGTTCGTGGGGCTGGGGTACGAGGTGGTCACCGGCCCCGAGGTTGAGTCGGACTGGTTCAACTTCGACGCCCTCAACACCGTCATGGATCATCCTGCGCGGACCCTGCAGGACACCATCTACGTTTCGGGCCTGCACGACGGTGAGCCGATCGACCCCGACCAGGCCGCGGTCCGTGAGGACGGGACGACCGGCCTGCTGCTGCGCACGCAGACCTCGCCCATGCAGGTGCGGACCATGCTCGACCGTGAGCCACCGGTGTACGTGGCGATACCCGGGCGCGTGTACCGGCAGGACACGCCGGACGCCACCCACCTCCCGGTCTTCCACCAGATCGAGGGTCTGGCCGTCGACACCGACCTGTCGCTGTCGAACCTGTACGGGACTCTCGACGCGTTCGCCAAGGCCATGCTCGGCGACGAGGTGAAGACCCGGTTCAGGCCGCACTACTTCCCCTTCACGGAGCCCTCTGCCGAGCTCGACGCCTGGGTCGTCGACGCCAGCGGGAAGGGCGGCTGGATGGAGTTGCTCGGCTCGGGGATGGTGCACCCCAACGTGCTCCGCGCGGGTGGCTACGACCCTGAGGAGGTTCAGGGGTTCGCGTTCGGGGTCGGGATCGAGCGGACCGCCATGGTCCGCTACGGCATCCCCGACCTCCGACTCTTCGCGGACAACGACGTCCGCCTCCTCTCCTCCTTCTAGGGCCCGCCCGGGCCGAACCTGTAGGTCGAACCATGCGTGTACCTGTTTCCTGGCTGTACGAGTACGTCGAGTTGGCGCTGACCCCCGAGGAATTGGCTGACGTGCTGACGATCGGTGGCCTGGAGGTCGACTCGGTCGACCGGCCGACCGCCGGCGCCAAGGGCCTCACGGTCGTCGAGGTCGAGGCGATCGAACCCGTCCCGAAGTCCGACAAGCTGTCACTGGTCCACGCCACCGATGGTCAGCACAGCTGGGAGATCGTCTGCGGCGCCAGCAACTTCAGCGTCGGCGACCGGGTCCCGGCGGCTCTTCCCGGTTCGACGCTGCCCGGTGGCATCGAGATCGGCGCGAAGAAGCTCATGGGGGTCACCAGCAATGGCATGCTCGCCAGCCCTCGCGAGCTCGGGGTGGGAGATGATCACTCTGGAATCTGGCTGCTCGGTCCCGATGCCCCCATCGGCGCCGACGTCGCCACCTGGCTGGACCTGGATGAGGCCGTCATCGACATCGACCTCACGCCCGACCGGGGCTACGGCGCCTCGATCTGGGGTCTGGCCCGAGACCTGGCAGCGCTCACCGGCGCCGAGCTGACCATACCGGAGCTGGCCGGCAACCCCGGGGGCGACCCGGGCGTTGGCGTGACCATCGAGGACGCGACGCGGTGTCGGCGCTGGGATGGCCGCAGCATCGCGGGGATCAGCGTGGCTCCGGCGCCACCGCTGATCCAGAAGCGGCTGAACCTGGTCGGGATGCGACCCATCTCCAACGTCGTGGACGCGACGAACTACGCCATGCTCGAGACCGGCTACCCCGTCCATGCCTACGACCGCGCGCTGCTGACCGGCGACATCACGGTCCGGCGGGCCCTCCGGGGCGAGGTGCTCCGGACACTCGATGGCACCGACCGGCAGCTGGATCCCGAGGACGTCGTCATCGCCGACGAGAGCGGTGCGATCGGCCTGGCCGGTGTCATGGGCGGGGAGGTCGCCGAGATCAACCCCGAGACCACGGATCTGTACGTCGAGGTGGCGGCGTGGAACCCCGTGGAGGTGCTGCGAACCGGTCGTCGGCACCGTCTGCACACCGAAGCCCGCCAGCGGTTCGAGCGGACCGTATCCGCCCAGTGGCTGCCCGTCGGGGCGTCGCGGGTCAGCGAGCTCATCACGCTGTGGGCCGGCGGCACGGTCACCGGCGGCCACGACCTCCACCCCATACCGGATCACCGACCGAGGATCGAGCTGCGGACCAGCCGCGTGCGGTCCCTCCTCGGCATCGACATCGACGCGGACGAGCAGAGCGCGCTGCTGACCACGATCGGCTGCACGGTCTCCGGTGACGGTGAGGTGCGCACCGTCAAGCCGCCGCCGTACCGTCCCGACCTGCTGATCGAGGAGGATCTGAGCGAGGAGATCGCCCGCCTCTACGGGTACGACCGGATCGAGCCCACGGTGCCCTCCACCGGGCAGTCAGGTCGTCGCAGCGACGCCGACCTCGCCGCGCTGGCCATCCGTCGGGGTCTGGCCGGGGCCGGCTGGACGGAGGTGCTGCAGTACCCGTTCATCGCCGACGACGACCTGAGCGATCTGGGATTGGCCGAGGACGACCCGCGGCGGCAGACCATCAAGCTGGTCAACCCGCTGTCGAAGGAGGAGTCCGTCCTCCGCACCACGCTGTTGCCGGGTCTGCTGGCCACCGTCCGGCGCAACGTCAATCGTCAGAACAGCGATGTGGCGCTGTTCGAGACCGGTCACGTCTTCGTCCCGCCGAGTGCGGAGCATCCTTCGCTCGATGCGGGCGTCGACGACGTCCAGTTGCCCGCCGAGCCAGACCATCTCGGGCTGATCGCGTGTGGCGCGTTCGAGCGACGCCGGCATGACGCGGCGGCGCGGCCGGTCGACTTCGCCGACGTGATGGGTGCCGTGGAGTTGGTGCGGCGCACGATCGGAGCGGCTGATCTGCGGGTCGAACGCACCACGGAGATGCCGTTCCATCCCGGTCGGGCGGCCACCGTCTGGTTCGGTGACACCCGGGTCGGGGTGGTCGGCGAGCTGCACCCACGTGTGTGCGCGGCCTACGAGGTGCCAGCGCGCACCGTGGCCGCAGAGCTGCAGTTGGACGTCATCACGTCAGACGGGATCAGGACCTCCGAGGCCACGGTCCCCTCGCCGCTTCCGGGCCTCCACTTCGATGTGGCGGCGCTCGTCGACGAGTCCGTGCCCCACGACCGTGTCGCCGCCGCGGTGGCAGATGCAGCGGGTGAGGGCTTGGCGAGCATCGAGCTGTTCGACGTCTTCCAGGGGGAGCAGCTGGGCGAGGGCAAGAAGTCCCTGGCCTTCAGTCTGGTGCTCGAGGACCGGGGAACCCAGCTGACCGACACCGATGAGGCGGCCGCCATCGAGCGGATCGCCACGGCAATCGAGGAGCTGGGCGGCCAACTCCGTCGCTAGCGCTACATCAGCCGCAGGTGCCGGCAGCCGCCAACCCCGCGGTGGTGCCTTGTGCCCGTCCCTCCTCGACCCAGTGGTCGATGGCGGAGGGGAGGTCGAGCGCCGGAGCGAACAGCCATCCCTGAACGCGGTCGAAGCCAAGCGCCGCCACTTCGGCCAGCTGGGAGGCGGTGTCGACCCCTTCCGCGACGACGCCGAGGCGCAGGGTCTTGGCCAGGCTGACGACGGCCTCGACGATGGCGCGCTCCCCCGGATCGGTGTCCAGGCGCTCGATGAAGCTCCGGTCGACCTTCACGGTCGAGATCGGGAGGTCCCGCAGGTGTCCGAGTGAGGAGTACCCGGTCCCGAAGTCGTCCAGTGCGATGTGGAATCCGCGGTCCCGGAGGGCATCGAGCACGGCGACGGAGGCGCCACCGACGTCGAACGCGGCGGACTCGGTTATCTCCACGCAGACCTGGCGCGGATCGATGCTGTGCTCGGTCGTGATCGACTGGACGGTCTCCAGGAATTCGGGGTGGCCGAGCGAGACCGAGGAGAAGTTGCAGGCCATCCCCGGAGCCACGCCTGCGGCCTCGGTCATCTCCCTCAGGGCAGCACACGACAGTGCGAACCCGCGGCGATCCAGGTCCCACATGAGCCCGGTGTTGACGATCGCCGCCATGAACTCGTGGGGCTGGACGAGCGCGCCGGTCCGCCGGATCCTCGCCAAGGCCTCGAATCCCACGGTCCGATTCGTGGCCATGTCGACCACCGGCTGGAAGTGCATCTCGAGGTCGTGGCCGTCCAGCGCGTTCTTGAGCGTGCGGCGCTGGCCCTGCTCCGCGGTGACGGCATCGGCCAGACTGCTGTTGTACGGCGCAACCCGGTTCCGTCCGCGTTCCTTTGCGGCGTACAGCGCCATGTCGGCCTGCTGGAGCAGCAGCTCACCGTCCCAGTCCTGGCCGCGTGCGGTGGCCACCCCGATGGAGGCGGTGAGGTCGAAGCGCTCTGCGCCAAGCCGGTAGGGCTCGGCCAGCGCCTGGCGAGCTCGCTCGGCGATGACGGCGGCCTGGCTCTCCTCGACATCGACGAGCAGGGCGACGAACTCATCGCCGCCCTGGCGGACGAGCAGGTCTGCGGAGCGGAGCTCGGCGGCCAGTCGCCGGGCCGCCACCGTGATGAGCTCGTCGCCGACGCGGTGTCCGTGGGTGTCGTTGATCAGCTTGAACCCGTCCACGTCGATGAAGCAGGCTGCGACGCTGACACGGGGTTCGGTCTGCTCCAACTCGTCCAGCCGCGTCAGCAGTCGGCGTCGATTGGCCAGGCCCGTGAGCTGGTCGTGCATGGCCTGGTGCCGCAGCTCTGCTCGAGCTCGACGTTCGGAGGTCACATCGTGGAACGCCACGACCCGCCCGTCGATGGTCTCGCCCGGTCCTCGGATGGGTTGGACGCTGGTCACGACGTGGCGGACCTGGCCACTGCGACGTCGGATGCGACCGGGTTTGCGGCTGCCGATGGCCCGGAGGTCCTCCAACCGCCCGTCGGCAGCGAGCACCGGGAAGTCGGTGAGGGTGAGGTCCCCCGGCGGGACGTCGGCGTCGATGTCGAACATGGCGCGTGCCATGTCGTTGACCAGGGTCACCGCACCGAACTGGTCGGTGGCGACCAGACCGTCTCGGAGGCCGGACAGGATGGCCAGTGACCGCCGTTCCAGTCGATCTGCCCGGGCCCCAGCCTCGCTCTCGTAGTCGGCGTAGCGCAGCGACATGACCATGCCCTGCAACGCCGGATCGCCGGACTGATCCGTGCCGGTGATCTCGACCGGGATCCACTGATCGGTGTAGTCCAGCAGGCGGATGGTGACGCGCTGCAGGTCCAGGCCCTTGAGGACCCGGCTGATGGCGTCGAGGGCGACCCCGAGATCGTCGGGGTGCACGTACTCGACGGCAGACTTGCCGACCACCTCCCGCGGCGTTCGGCCCAGGAGCGAGGTGACGGAGTCGCTGACCCACTTGATCTGCATGTCACCGTCCAGCAGCAGGATGATGTCGCGCAGGCCGTTCAGCAGTGCCTGGTGCTTGGCATCGGGGACGGTCCGGTCGACCAGAACAGCCGAGAGCTGCCGGCCAAGTCCCAGCCAGACGTCATCGTCGATCGCCCCGGCCTCGGAGTGGACGGTGAGAACGGCTGCGGGGATGCGCTCCGCATCGAGGATGGCGACGGCCAGGATGCCGCCGGTGCGCACGACGAGGGCCTTGCCCTGGCGGACGTCCAGTTCGGCTTCGACCAGGTGCCGGGGACGCAGGACGCCCTCAGGATCGGAGGCGCCCACGACGAAGCCCCGACCGGCCTGGAAGACCACCACTTGGCTGAGGGCGCCGGTCAGGGCGCTGGCGATGCGCGAGACCTCGGTCGACTGCGGGTGCCGTCCCAAACGATGGCGCGCAACATCGGCACGGTCATGCTCACTCGGGACGCTCACCCGAACGGTGTCGACAACTACGGAGTGTGACTTTACCGCTGGTTCTCGACCGTTGGTCTTCGCTCTGTTGCGGCCGTACAGTCCGGTCCATGTGCAGGAACATCACCGAACTCCGAGGTCTCGAGCCGGCCGCGACACCCGAGGAGGTGGCCGCGGCAGCGCGGCAGTATGTGCGGAAGGTGACGGGTATCCGCACGCCGAACGCGGCGGTGACCCCGGCCTACGAGCAGGCGGTTGCGGACATCGCCGCCATCACCGGCGAGCTGCTGGCTGGCCTCCCTCCCCGACGGCAGCCGCCCGGCACGGTGCCGCCGCTGCGCCGGCCGCAGGTGCGAGCACGCATGGGGCTGCCACCGTTTGATCCCACCGCCTGAGGACGGCTAGACCGCCTGCTCAGCAGCTCGGGCCAGCTCGGCAGCCCCCACGACGCCCGAGTCATCACCCAGGCTCGCGACCACCCAGCGGCGCTTCACGTCCGGCGCCATCAGACGGGGGAGGGTGACCTCCTCGATCCGGTCGACGTGGTCCTGCCCCAGCTTCTCGGCCAGTCCACCACCGAAGATCAGCGTGTCCAGGTCGAGGGTGTTGATCATCCCCGCGAGTGCGATCCCGAGCGCGATGACCGCCTCGTCCATGATCGCGGTCGCCACCTCGTCCCCGTTCTTGAGCGCCTTCTTCCACACGCTGGAGGTAAAGCGAGTTTTCCCTTTGTCCTCCATGATCTCGACCATCTCGGACGAGCCGCCCTCGGCGATCAGACGGTCGACCATGGCCCGCATGGAGGCCCGTCCGGCGTAGGCCTCGACACAGCCCCAACGGCCACAGCCGCACCGGCGGGGACTGGTCATCTCCACCGGAACATGGCCCAACTCGCCGGCGGTGCCGCTCTGACCCTCGAACAGCCGACCATCGATGATCAGCCCACCACCGATTCCGGTCCCCATCCAACACCCGAGCGCGTTGACGGCACCAGCGCCGGCTCCATGTCGCGCCTCGCCGAGCGTGCCGACGTTGGCGTCGTTGCCCAGCGTGACCGGTGCCTTCAGCCGCTTGGCCATGCGCTTGGCCAGCTTCACGGGCTCCGTCCAGCCCGCCAGGTTCGGCGCCTCGATCACGACGCCCTGCGAGACTGGACCCGGGAAGCCGACACCGACTGCGGCGGGTGAGTCGTCGATCGAGGTGACCATCTCGACCAGCAGCTCGATCACCTCGTCGGGCCCACCGGTCGGTGTGGTCTCCTTGATGTGATCGGTCGCCTCGCCGTCGCTCGACACGGCCGCGGCCAGCACGTTGGTGCCGCCGAGGTCAACTCCGACAACTGTTCCCATGGTTGGAACCTAGCCGATGGCTAGGGTGCCGGGTGATGAGAACAGGCGCGCCGCAGATCCCGACGAGGTCGCTCGTGGTGCTGATCGGGCCGTCCTCCAGTGGCAAGTCCACCTGGGCCCGGACCAGCTTCGCGCCCGAGCAGATCGTGGCGTCGGACGACCTGCGGGCGGTGGTCGGGGAGAGCCGCTACGACCTGGCTGCCTCCGACGACGCCTTCGAGCTGCTCGGCCGCATCGTGGGCGCCCGCACCGGCCGTGGACTGCTGACCGTGGTCGACACCCTGGGTCTTGACGCGACAGCCCGAGGTCGGCTGATCGAGCGGGCCGACGAGGCGGGGATGACGCCGGTCGCCGTCCTGGTCAGGACTCCGGGCAAGACGGTTCGCGCACGCAACAAGGAGCGAGGCGTGCGCCTGCCCGCGGCCGTGTTGACCGGGCAGATCACCACTGCCGATGCCATCACCGAGGGGGTGCTGCTGGCCGAGGGGTTCGAGCGGGTGATCGAGGTACCCGGCGACGGGCCACTCGCCCGGGAGGCTGACGCCGGCACCGCGGACACCCGCGAGAGGGCCGACGCCCGGCCGACCGCGAGGAGTGGCGCAGCACAGGTGGTGCCGGCCATCGCCACGGAGGTCGCTGCGAGGCCGATCCGCCCAGGCGACACGGAAGCGAGCCTGCGCTTCGGGCTGCAGATCGGGCGCTTCGAGGGCGACCCGGCTGGCCACGCCGAGCGACTGGCGGCCGTGGCGCGGGCGGCGGAGGAGACGGGCTTCTCCTCACTCTGGGTGATGGACCACATGCTGCAGATCCCGCAGGTCGGGCGGCGCTGGGAGGACATGCTGGAGAGCTACACCACCCTGGCCTACCTGGCCGCCGCAACCAGCACGCTCCGACTCGGGGTCCTGGTGACCGCCGTGACCTTCCGCCGGCTGCCGCACCTGGCCAAGATCATCGCGACCCTGGACGTGCTGAGTCACGGTCGCGTGACCTGCGGGCTGGGCACGGGCTGGTTCGCCGACGACCACCACGTGCTCGGGACGCCGCTCCCCGCAGTGACCGAGCGCTACGAGCTGCTGCGGGACGCCTGCGAGCTGCTGCCGCTCATGTGGGGCCCGGGCTCGCCCTCGTTCGAGGGGCGGACCCTCCGGGTGGAGGAAGCCATCTGCTACCCCCGACCACTGCAGGAACGGGTGCCGATCCTGATCGGCGGCTCGGGGGAGCGGACGACCCTGCGGCTGGTCGCGGAACGCGCCGACGCCTGCAACCTGTTCGGCGACCCCGATCGTGTGGCGAGTCTGGTCGGAACGCTCCACCAGCACTGCCGGGACGTCGATCGCGACCCCGACCAGATCGAGGTGACCAACCTGGCCACCGTGCTGACGGCACCGGACCAGCCGACGTTGGAGGGGCGCCTGGCCGAGCTGACACCGGCACGGCGTTCGGTCCAGCGGACGATCGAGCAGTTCCACGCTGCGCCGATCGAGGCGCAGATCGACCGCTTTGCCGCCTTCGCCGGGGCCGGCGTGACCCACGCCATCGTGACGATGCCGGTCATCGACGCCGAACGGGTCGCTGAACTCGCCCCGCTCATCGACGCCTTCAAGGACACCGGCGCGCTGGATGACCGCGCTGTCGAGGGCGCAGGACGCTAGCTCGTCGCCCGCGCCTCGATGGCGTCGAGGTTGTGCTCCATCGACGTCGCCAGCTGTGCCAGGCGACGGTCGATGATGGCCTCCTCGTCGTCGGGGCGCTGCTTGATGGCCCAGGTCAGGCCCGATCGGCCCGGTCCCAGCAGCACCCGTTGGGTGACCCGAGTACCGCGGTCGGTGGGCTCGAGCTCGAACGTCCAGGTGGCCACAGCCTCATCACCCGCCCAGGCCGTGTAGCTGTAGGCACCCTCGGGGTCGCAGTGCGTGACGACGCAGCGGGTCTGCCAGCGGGCGTCACCGCGGGCGTTGTGGCCGATGAACACGGCCTCCGGAGCGATGCGCGTGTGCGGGTCCTCCCACTCCACGTGTTGCAGTTCGGGACTGCCCTGGACGGGGAGCAGCACATCGGTCACGAGCGGCCAGATGTCGGCCGGCTCGGCGGCAATGACCCGCGAGACCTCGGTCGTCGGTCCGTCGCTGAAGCGCACCATGGGCGCGACAGGCTAGCGGGGATGGTCAGTCGAGGTCCATGAACGGACCACGATCAGCGCCGCTCGGCGACTCGCCAAGTGCCATCGCCGCGTTGATGATCTTGCCGGTGTCGACCAGCACGGTCTCGGCCGCCGGGCCGAGCGGGACGAAGGAGTCGGCGGCCCGGACCGAGCGCATGGGCGCGATCACGGTCCGCTCCGCCAGCCCACTGATCACCGCATCGGCGATGCCGCCACCCGTCGCCCGGCACTCGTCCACGACCAGCAGCCGTCCACTGGCGTCGACGCGCGTGGCCAGGGCATCAAGCGGCAGTGGGTTCAGCCAACGCAGGTCCACCACCTCGGCCCGCACGTCCACGGCGGCCAGCCACTGGGCGGCCTGGAGCGCCATCCGGACGCCGTTGCCGTACGTCGCGATGGTCATCGTCGGCCGCTCACCCCCGGTGGCGTAGACCCCGACCTCGCCCGGCAGCAGCGGCTTGCTGCCCGGTGGTGGGTAGTCGCACAGCCACAGCTCGTCGCCGTCCTCGTGGAGATCCTTCGCGTGGTACAGCGCGATGGGTTCGAGGAACGCCACGACCCGCCCGTCGGTGTCCGCCATCGAGATGGCTCCGCGCAGCATCCGGGCCGCGTCGTCCCCTCGTGACGGGCAGGCGATCGCGAGCCCGGGGATGTCACGCAGTGCCCCGATGGCGTTGTCGTTGTGGAAGTGACCACCGAACCCCTTCTGGTAGGCGAGCCCGGCGATCCGGATGACCATGGGGTTGGTGAACTGGCCGCTGGAGAAGAACGACAGCGAGGCGGCCTCACCCCGGATCTGGTCCAGGGCGTTGTGCAGGTAGGCCAGGTACTGGATCTCCGGGATCGGTAGGAACCCCATGATCCCGGCGCCCTGGGCCACACCGAGGATGGTGGTCTCGTCCAGCAGGGTGTCGAAGACGCGGTCGTGGCCGAAGCGGTCGAGGAGTCCTGCCGTGACGTGGTAGACCCCACCCTTCCGCGCGACGTCCTCCCCGAACACGAGTGCGTTCGGCCGTCGGGCCAGCTCGTCGTGCAGGGTCGCGTTGATCAGGGCCCCCATGGTGCGGCGGGCCGGAGCGGTGGCGTCCTCAGGCAGGTCCCCGTCCCACACCTCGATGCGCTCGGACGGCGAGAGCGCCGTCGTGGCCCCGTGTGCCGCGCGAGCCCGTGAGAAGGGGGCGAGCGGAGCCATCACCTCGTGGGCGTTCTGCAGGCCCGGGCTGCCCACCAGCCGGTCGGCGGTGCGCTGGACGTGCTCGTCCACCTCCACCGCCAGGAGTGTTGCCTCGTCGGCCATGATCGCACCAACCGCGATCAGGCGGCGGCCCGCTGCGAGGATCGGGTCCCGTGCTTCATCGGCCTCGATGGCGGACTGCGTGCGGTACATCCGCTCCACATCGGAGCCCGCGTGACCCCACAGCCGCACCGTGTCGAGGTGCAGGAAGACCGGTGCACGCGTCTCCCGACACCACTCGACCGCCTCCTCGACCTGCGTCCAGACCTGGTCGACTGGACCAGTCGCGTGCACATAGCGGAGGTGGGGGAGTTCCCCGAAGGTCCCGGCGATCCACCGCTTCGGCGTGTCGACGCTGATCCCCAGACCATTGTCCTCGCACACGAACAGCACCGGCGCGTGGGCGCCGCGGCGCTGGGCGTACCGGGCGGCGTTGATGCCTGCCAGGGCCGAGGCGTGATTGGCCGACGCGTCGCCGAAGGAGCACACGACGATCGAGTCCTCGGGCACCGGAAGCGTCGATCCGTCCGTCAGACCGAGGCGGCGTGCCCGCTCGATCGCCACGGCGGTCCCCACCGACTTCGGCAGGTGCGAGGCGATCGTCGAGGTCTGTGGGGGGATCCACAGCGGTGCCGAGCCCCAGACCTTGTGTCGACCCTGCGCGATGGGATCGTCCTTGGCCCCGATGAATGACCGGACCGTGTCGGCGACGGCGTCGACGTCCGGTGCCAGTCGACTGCGCGCGACCACGAACCCGCCGGAGCGGTAGTGCAGGAATGCCGGGTCCGTGGTCCTGGTCAGCGCTCCGAGCACGGCGTTGATCTCGTGGCCGGCCGAGGAGATGGTGTAGTAGGAGTGGCCCTCCGCCTTCAGCCGCCGTGCCGCGACGTCGAGGGACCGGGACGTGAGCATGTCGGCCAGGAGGTCACGCGCCCGCTGGGCCGTCAGGGACCCTGTGACGGGCTGGTCGGGTTCCAGCAGATCAGCCTCGGCGGTGGCCCGCGCCAACCCCTGTGTGAGGGCGGACTGCACGATCTCGACCCGCGTCGTCATGGTCCTTGGGACTGTAGAGGGTCAGCCGGGCAGAACGCGTGTGGTGGGACGGCTGCGGCCCGGGCAGCCGGTCCGTCGTCCGCGCTGGTGCATAGAAGTTGCATACTCATACATCAGCGGGCACTCTGTCCGCCATGAACGTCGGAATCGTCGGAGGATCGGGCTACGGCGGAGCGGAGCTGCTCCGGCTGCTGAGCACCCATCCGACGCTGAAGGTCCAGACCGTCGCGGCGGGCTCCACGGCCGGTCAGGACCTGCAGGAGGTCTTCCCGTCGCTGGGTCTGGAGGGTGAGCTCGCCCCCTCGACCCCGGAGGCGCTGGCCGACTGCCAACTGGTGTTCCTCGCCACGCCACACGCGGTGTCGCTGGAGCTGGCCGCACCTCTGCGCGAGGGCGGCGCGGTCGTGGTCGACCTGTCCGGCGCCTTCCGGCTGCCGGCTGCCGTCTTCGAGCAGTGGTACGGCCTCGACCACACGGCTCCGCAGTTGACTCCTGCCACGTACGGGCTGCCGGAGCTCCGGCGCGATGAGCTGGTCGGAGCGGGGCTGATCGCCGGACCGGGGTGCTATCCGACCGCGACCTTGCTCGGGTTGGCCCCGCTGGCCGGACTGGTCGAGCCGGACACCGTCACCATCGTCGGGATGTCCGGGTCCAGCGGCGCCGGCCGCGGCCTGCGGGAAGACCTGCACGTCTCCCACGCCTCCGGCAACACCGGCGCCTACGGGGCGCCGACCCACCGCCACACGCCTGAGATCGAGTTGCACTGGGCGGGCCTGACCGGCCACGACGCACGAGTCACCTTCACGCCCCACCTGGTTCCGCAGGTGCGGGGGATGGTGGTCACGTCGACGGCGTCCCTCATCGGGTCGGCTGGATCGGTCCGTGCCGCCTTCGAGGAGGCCTACGCCACCGAGCCGTTCGTCCGGGTGCTGCCGGAGGGCCGGTGGCCCCAGTCCACCCACGTCCTCGGCGCCAACACCTGCCACATCGGGGTCGTCACCGACGAGCGGACGGGACGGGTCACCGTCTCTGCGGCGATCGACAACCTGACGAAGGGGGCGGCAGGCCAGGCCGTGCAGGCGGCCAACGTCGCGCTGGGGCTGCCCGAGACCGACGGGCTGCCGACGATGGCGGTGTACCCGTGAGCGACCGCGACCCGGCGGGGAACCTGACCGACCCGGTGGGGAACCTGACCGAGCCCGCCGAGCGCCATGTGACGCCCGTCGCCCTGAACACCCTGGCTGACGGCGTGACCGCGCCCTGGGGCTTCCGTGCCGCCGGCGTCACCGCCGGGCTCAAGGCGTCCGGCAAGCCCGACGTCGCGGTCGTCATCGCCGACCAGCCGTGCACCGCCGCCGCGGTCCTGACGACCAACCAGGTCAAGGCCGCCCCGGTCGTGGTGACCGCCGACAACCTGGTCTCCTCCGGTGGAGTGGCCCAGGCCGTCCTGCTGAACGCCGGCTCCGCGAACGTCTGCTGCGGGCAGCCCGGACTGGATCTCGCCCGGCAGGCCGCCGAGCTGACGGCAACCCAGATCGGGTGTGCCGCCGAGCAGGTCCTGGTCTGCTCCACCGGCGTCATCGGCGTGCCTGTTCCGGCCACGCCCTACCTGGACGCGATCCCCCGGGTCGTCGCCGCCGCCAGCCCCGAGGGAGGTCTCGACGCCGCCGAGGCGATCATGACCACCGACCTGGTCACCAAGGAGGCTGCCGTCCACGTCACCGACAGCGAGGGCGGCAGCGTGACGGTCGGAGCCATGGCCAAGGGCTCGGGCATGATCGCTCCGGGCATGGCCACGATGCTCTGCGTGGTCACCACCGATGCGCCGCTCAGCGCCGAGCAGGCCCAGGGCTTGCTGGCCGACGCGACCGACAGCACCTTCAACCGCATCTCCGTCGACGGCGTGATGTCCACCAACGACACGATCATCCTGCTGGCCTCCGGAACGGCCGCCACGCCGGTCGACACCGCCGGAGTCCAGGCGGGCGTCACCGCCGTCCTCGGCGATCTCGCCCGGCAGATGGTGGCTGACGGCGAGGGCGCGACCCGGACCGCCGAGATCGCGGTCACCGGTGGCACGACCGAGACCGACGCGCTCGCCGTCGCACGGCAGGTCGGTACCGACAGCCTGGTGAAGACGGCGCTGGCGGGCGCGGACCCGAATTGGGGGAGGATCATCGCGGCCGTGGGTGCCGCACCCGTGGCGATCGACTCGACGCGCATCAGGATCGACCTGGAGGCCGGCACGGGTGCCGACCCGGCCTGGTACGCCACACCTGGCGGTCCGGGTCGCGATGCGGTCTGCGTCTGTCGCGACGGGATGGCCACGGATGTCGAGCGAGCTCGGGCGGAGGCCGTCATGGCGGCCGACCACGTCCGGGTCACCATCGACCTCGGCGTGGGCACCGCAGGGTCGAGCTTCCTCACCTGCGACTTGACCCACGGGTACATCACGATCAACGCGGAGTACACGACATGAATCTGGTCTCGGGCGAGGACGCGGCGTGACGATCGTGATGACCGACCGCGCCAAGGCGGCCCAGCAGAAGGCTCGCATCCTGCAGGAGGCGTTGCCGTGGATGACCCGGTGGTCGGGGCGGACCGTCGTCATCAAGTACGGCGGGAACGCCTTGCAGCCGGCCGGAGCACCCGACGTGACCGGACCGGGGGAGGACCCCTCCTTCGCCGCCGACGTGGCCCTGCTCCACAGTGTCGGGGTGCGGGTCGTCGTGGTCCACGGCGGCGGCCCGCAGATCTCCGCACTGGCCGACCGTCTGGGCCTGGAGACCGCCTTCGTCGACGGCAAGCGCGTCACCGATGCGCCGACCCTCCAGGCGGTCCAGATGGCCCTGCTGGGCCAGGTGAACCCCATGCTGGTCCGCATGATCTCCGACGCCGGTGCCGCTGCGGTCGGCGTGTCCGGCACCGACTCCGGACTGGTCACGGCCACGACCGTCGACGACCGCCTCGGCCTGGTCGGCGAGGTCGACCGGATCGACCCCACCTACCTGGACGAGCTGCTCGACAGCGGCCGTGTCCCGGTCATGGCAACGCTGTGTCAGACGACCGAGGGGACACTCGTGAACGTCAACGCCGACACCGTTGCCGGAGCCCTGGCGGTGGCCCTGAGGGCCGACAAGCTGATCTACCTGACCAACGTCGCCGGCCTGTACGACAACTTCGGGACCCCTGACTCGACGCTGCTCAGCGAGGTCAGCGTCGCACGGCTGGAGCAGATGCTCGCCGACGACGAGCTGGTCACGGGGATGATCCCGAAGATCTCGAGCATCGTCACGGCCGTCCACGGCGGCGTCCCGCAGGCCCACCTGCTGGACGGCCGGATCGAGCACGCACTGCTGCTCGAGATCTTCACCGACGAGGGCATCGGGACCATGGTCGAGGGCACTGCGGAGGTCACAGCCACAGCGAACGGAGGTCCGCAGTGAGTCCCGGATACACCGCAGGATCGCGCGGTTCCTCGGCTGGGACCGAGGACGTCCACGATCGCGCACCCCAACCAGCGAGTGAGGCGATGACGCTCACCGAAGACGAGGTGCTGCTGCCGACCTACGGCCCCCGACCGGTGGCCTTCACCAGCGGGACCGGCAGTTGGCTGACCGCCGACGACGGCACCACCTACCTCGACTTCCTCTGCGGCCTGGCCGTCACGAGCCTCGGGCATGCACACCCTGCGGTCACCCAGGCGGTCGCCGAGCAGGCGGCGGCGCTGACCCACGTGTCCAACCTCTTCGGCACGACGCCGGCTCTGACGCTGGCCGACACGCTCCGCCAGCGGCTGGGCTGGGAGGACGGCCGGACGTTCTTCTGCAACTCCGGCGCCGAGGCCAACGAGGCCGCCATCAAGCTGGCCCGCAGGCACGGCAAGCACAGCGACCCGAACAAGGTCGGCGTCGTCGCGCTCAGCGGCGGGTTCCACGGCCGGCTGATGGGTGCGCTCAAGCTGACCGGCAACCCCGACAAGCACGCGCCGTTCGAGCCGCTGGGGACGTGGGTCCGACATGTGCCGCGGGACGACGTCGAGGCTCTCCGAGAAGCCGTGGACGACACCACGTGTGCCGTCTGGGTCGAGGTGGTGCAGGGTGAGGGAGGTGTGCGTCCGCTCTCGGAGGAGATGCTGGCCGCGGCCCGCGAGGCGTGTGACGCTCACGACGCGCTGCTGGTCGCCGACGAGGTGCAGACCGGTATCGGTCGGCTGGGGGAGTGGTTCGGCTGGCAGACCACCGACATCGAACCCGACGTCGTCTGCCTTGCCAAGGGTCTGGCCAACGGCCTGCCCATCGGGGCCATCGTGGCCCGCGGCCAGGCGGCCAAGGCCTTCCAGCCCGGCGACCACGCCACCACGTTCGGCGGCGGCCCGGTGGTGTGTGCGGCCGCCAACGCGGTCATGACCACGATCGAGCGCGACGATCTCCTCGCCCACGCTCGGGCCATGAGTGCTCGACTGACTGCCGGGATCGAGGCTCTGGCGGCCACGAACCACCTCGTGACCGGGTGGCGGGGCCGAGGCCTGCTGATCGCTCTCACGCTTTCCGCTGACATCGGCCCAGCTGTCGCCCAGGCAGCCCTCCGGCATCGCCTGATCGTGAACGCCGTGGCGCCCGACGCCATCCGCCTCGCGCCACCCCTGAACGTCTCTCCGGAGGAGGTCGACGTCGCCCTGGCCCGGCTGGGCGCCGCCCTGGAGGACACGACCAGTCCACTGGCCCAGCAGAGCGCCTCGGTGCTCGGGTCCAGCCCGACATCCTCGTCCCCGTCATCACCACCCGCACCGGAGATCTCGCCGTGAGCCAGCTGCTTGCCACCGACACGCCGATCCGCCACTTCCTGTCCGTCGACGACCTGCAGCCGGACGAGCTGATCGCCCTCCTCGACCTGGCCGACGAGCTCAAGGCCGAACGGCTCAGCGCCACCGGCCCCGGTCCGCTGGCCGGGCGGTCGGTGGCCCTGCTGTTCGAGAAGCCGTCCCTGCGCACGCGCGTCAGCTTCGAGGTCGGCGTGGCTGAGCTGGGCGGGACACCGATCGTGCTCAGCGGGGGCGAGATCGGCATCGGCGCCAGGGAGTCGGTGGCCGACATCGCGCGCGTCCTGTCCGGGTACGTCCACGCCGTCGTCCTCCGGACCTTCGGACACGGCCGCCTGGAGGAGCTCGCGGAAGCCGGCTCGGTCCCAGTCGTCAACGCCCTCTCCGACCTCACCCATCCCTGTCAGGCACTGGCCGACCTGCAGACGATCCGCGAGTACAAGGGTGAGCTCCGCGGGCTGAAGCTGGCCTATCTGGGCGATGGCAACAACGTCGCCCACTCCCTGCTCAAGGCGGGGGCGATGAGCGGCATGCACGTGGCCGTTGCGACTCCGCCCGGGTACGAACCCGATGGTCAGATCGTGGACGAGGCGACGGAGCTGGCCGCCGAGTCCGGCGGTCGTGTCAGCGTGACGACGGAGGTGGGGACGGCGCTGACCGACGCCGATGTCCTCTACACCGACGTGTGGGCGTCCATGGGGCAGGAGGACGAGGCCGCTGAACGCGCCGCTGTCTTCGCGCCCTTCCAGCTGAACGCCGCTGCGGTTGATGCCGCCCGCCCTGACGCCATCGTCATGCACTGCCTGCCGGCGCACCGCGAGGAGGAGATCACGGCCGAGGTCCTGGAGAGCCAGGCGTCCGTCGTCTTCACCCAGGCCGAGAACCGGCTGCACGCGCAGAAGGCCTTGCTGTGTGTCTTGCTGACGGACCGGGGCTAGCGCCATGGACACCGAGACCGGAGCAACCGTGTCCCGTGGCGACCGGCACGCGGCCCTCACCGAGCTCGTCGCCACGTTTCGGGTCACCGCGCAATCCGAACTGGTCGATCTGCTCGCCGACCGCGGCATCGATGTCACCCAGGCCACCGTCTCCCGAGACCTCGAGCAGCTCGGGATCGGCAAGCTGCGCGGCGCGGACGGCGTCGTGTCGTACGTCTTGCCCGACCGCACCGGACTGGCCCAGCTGCTCCGACAGTTCGTGACCGACATCTCCTCCAGCGGCAACCTGGCCGTCCTCCGGACCCCACCCGCAGCAGCCTCGACCGTCGCGAGTGCCATCGACGCTGCCGGGGTCCCCGACGTGCTCGCGACGCTGCAGGGGGACGACACCGTCCTCGTCGTCTCGCGGGAGCCGGCGACCGGCCGTGACGTCGCCGCCAACCTCGCACGACTGAAGACCCCGACCATCCCGTCATCGCGCGTCGCATCGCAGCCCCACCTCGAGGAGCAACCATCGTGAGTGCCAGCAAGACCCTCGTCCTCGCCTACTCCGGCGGCCTGGACACCTCCGTCGCGATCCGATGGCTGCAGGAGAACAAGGGGTACGACGTCATCGCCTGCGCCGCGGACATCGGCCAGGCCCAGCCGGGGGAGATGGACCGGGTACGGCAACGCGCCCTGGACTGCGGCGCCGTCGAGTCCGTCGTGGTCGACGCCCAGGAGGAGTACGCCCGCGACTTCGTGGCGCCCGCCATCGCCGCGAACGCCATGTACATGGGCAAGTACCCCTTGGTCAGCGCCCTGTCGCGGCCGCTGATCACCCGCCACCTCGTCGCCACCGCCGAGGAGTACGGAGCGAGCGCCATCGCCCACGGCTGCACCGGCAAGGGCAATGATCAGGTCCGCTTCGAGGTGACCGCCATGGCCATCGCTCCGGAGCTGACCGTGGAGGCGCCGATCCGAGAGTGGGGTCTGTCCCGCGAGGAGTCGATCGGCTGGGCCCAGGAGCGGGGCATCCCCATTCCGGTGAAGAAGGACTCGCCCTACTCCTTCGACGAGAACCTGTGGGGCCGGACGGCGGAGTGCGGGGTCCTGGAGGACCCCTGGGCCAGCCCGCCAGAGGAGGTCTTCGAGCGTTCAGCTGCCCTGGCCGACACCCCCGACGAGCCGGAGGAGCTGACCCTCTCCTTCGAGCGCGGTCTGCCGGTCTCGGTCGACGGCGAGCCGATGGCGTTGGTGGACCTGATCGCCGAGGTCGACCGACGTGCCGGCGTCCACGGCATCGGCCGGATCGACATGATCGAGGACCGCCTGGTCGGCATCAAGAGCCGGGAGATCTACGAGTGCCCCGGCGCTCTGACGCTGCTCGCGGCACACCGGGACCTGGAGGACCTGACCCTCGAGCAGGAGTTGGCCCAGGAGAAGCGCGCCGTCGAGGGACGGTACGCCCAGCTGATCTACAACGGGCTGTGGTACACGCCGCTCAAGCGGGCCCTGGACGCCTTCATCGACGTGTCGCAGCGATACGTGACCGGGGAGGTGCGGATGCAGCTGTTCAAGGGACACGCCGCGGTGGCCGGTCGGCGGTCCGACCTGGCCCTGTACGACCATGACCTCGCGACCTACGACGCCGAGGACGCCTTCGACCACACCCAGTCCGAGGGCTTCGTCAAGCTGTGGGGGCTGCCGACGAAGGTGTGGTCGCAGAAGCAGGCTGACGTCCGATGAGCGTCGCCGGGAGTTCTGCGATGAGTGGTGGGCACGAGTCATCGGCGACCGGGGAGGGGCGGCTGTGGGGCGCCCGATTCGCGTCCGGTCCCGACCAGGCCGCGTGGGATCTGGGCCGCTCCGTGCACGTCGACGCACGGCTGTGGCGGTACGACCTGACCGGATCGCGGGCGCACGCGGACGAGCTCCGTCGCCTGGACCTGCTGACAGCCGAGGACCACCAGTCGCTGACCGTCGCGCTGACGCGGATCGAGGGTGAGTTCACGGAAGGGTCGTTCACCTTCGAGGACGGCGATGAGGACATCCACGGTGCCGTCGAGCGGCGGCTGATCGAGTTGGCCCCGGAGGCGGGCGGACGGCTGCGGGCAGGACGGTCCCGCAACGACCAGATCGCAAACGATCTGCGCCTGTACCTCGCCGACCACATCGTGGAGCTCGTGGCGGCCGTCCGGGACGTCGCCGGGGCGCTGGCTGATCAGGCCGAGGCCGTGACCGAGGTCCTGGCCCCCGGGTACACCCATCTCCAACGAGCCCAGCCGGTCACGCTGGCCCATCACCTGCTCGCCCACGCCTGGGCCCTCGACCGCGACGTCGGAAGGCTGATCGACTGCCGTCAGCGGACGCTCTCGGTCTCCCCGCTCGGCTCGGGCGCGATGGCCGGTCTCACCTTGGGCCTGGACCCGGCCAACTACGCCACCGCGCTCGGCTACCGCGGAGTAGCAGAGAACTCGATGGACGCCGTGGCGGACCGCGACTTCGCAATCGAGTTCCTCTCCGCTGCCGCGATGCTCGGCGTGCATCTCTCCCGGCTCTGCGAGGAGGTCGTGGTCTGGGCGACTGTGGAGTTCGGTTGGGTTCGCGTCGGCGATGCCTTCTCGACCGGGTCGTCGATCATGCCGCAGAAGCGCAACCCGGACGTGGCCGAGTTGGTGCGCGGGAAGACCGGCCGCCTGATCGGTGACCTGGTGTCGCTCCTCGTCACGCTCAAGGGCCTCCCCCTCACCTACAACCGTGACCTGCAGGAGGACAAGGAGCCGGTGTTCGACGCCGTCGACACTCTGCAGCTGGCCCTCCCGGCCGTCGCGGGGATGGTGCGGACCCTGACCTTCGACAACGAGCGGATCAGCGGCTCCGCAGCCGGGGGGTTCGCGCTGGCCACCGATGTCGCCGAGGCGCTGGTGGTGGCCGGCGTGCCCTTCCGAACCGCCCATGAACGGGTGGGGGAGGTGGTTGCCGCCTGTGAGGCCGAGGGGATCGACATCACCGAGCTCGCCCCCGACCGGCTGGCCGCTGAGCTGCCCGAGTTGGATCCCTCCGCGATCGCCGACCTGCTGGATCCGGCAGGAGCTGTACGGCGTCGCACGACGGTCCAGGGGCCGGCGCCGGAGGCCGTCCGCAGCCAGATCGCGGCACTCCGGGAGCGCCTAGGAGCGTGACCCTCCTCCGTGAGAGAGCGCCGGAAGTGTCACGGTCAATGCGGGGGTGACCGTCACGCCTGGAGAGCCCGAACCCTCGACTGCTACCCTGCCCGCGCCATGGCATCCATCCGACTGCAACTACTCGCCCGTCTCGATGAGTTGGCCCGTCGTGAGGGTCTGCTCGCCGCCGACACCGGCAAAGCCCGGATCTACCGCGACCGCATCGGCGGAACCGTGATGTGGCTGCCGCTGAGCGAGGACCGCCTGGAGTTCACGCTGATCCAGGTCCGAATGGCCGACGACGAGCGCGCCATGCGGCTGCACGGGCTGCTGGCCCAGTGCGTGGACAAGCCTCTCGAGGAGATCCCGCCGCACCGACTGGGCCTGGACGCCGACGTGGCGGTCGAGCACTGGCCCATGTTGGAGCGGTCCTTCATGCCCGGCTACCTCCGGGCTCACCGGGAGGTCCAGGCGGCCGCCGGACACGGCTGACCCGGCGCTGCGACGGGCTCTGGCCGCGTCAGGCCACGGTCAACCAGAGGCCTCGCGGACGGCGACGTCGAGGTCGAGTTGGACGATCGAGCCGGCCAGACCGGCCTCCGTCACGCTCTCGGTCGCTCGCTCTGCCAACACCGGATCGAGCTGTGCGGCGACCCACCGCTTGACCGCGGTCTCCGTCAGCCCGTGTGGGAGGTCGACGGTGGTGGTCACCGTGACCTCCACCGGGCCGGTCGGCAGCGCGGTGACCGCACCCGGGGTCGCCCGCAGCAGTTGGCGGTCGCCGGGGTCGAACAGCACCAGGGTGCCGTCATCCTCCACCGCTCCAACCCTGCCCACGAACGTGCCTGCCCTGACCCAGGTCCCGATGTCCATGCTCGCAGCGTAGATGGAGCGGCGTGGTGGGGCGGAGCGGTACCGTGCCGATCCATGGCTTGGGTGAACGAGGAGTTGGCACGACGGTTCGGCGAGATCGCGACCCTGCTGAAGATCAGCGGCGCCGATCGATTCCGGGTCAGGGCCTACGAGCGCGCGGCCGACACCATCGGGGCCGCACCCGTCGACCTCGGGTCCGTGGACGCCGCGGAGCTGAAGGACGTCAAGGGCATCGGGGACTCCACGGCGAAGAAGATCGTGGAGTATCTGGAGACCGGCACCATGACCATGCTGGAGGAGCTGCGCGAGAAGGTCCCGGCCGGTGTCGTCGAGCTCACCCGTGTCCCAGGCCTCGGTCCGAAGACCGCGGTCCAACTCCACGACACGCTTGGCGTCGACTCCATCGAGGCCCTGCGGACTGCGATGGCCGACGGGTCTGTCGCGGGGCTGCCTGGGCTGGGCGCGAAGACGGTCGCGAACCTCGAGGAGTCCCTCCGGCGGATGGGGGCCAAGGACACCGACCGGGTGCCTGCCGCCGATGCGATCTCGCTGGCCGAGGAGATCTGCGACCGCCTCCGCGAGCGGGAGGACATCGCGGAGGTCACCTACGCCGGCTCCCTGCGTCGGATGCGCGACACGATCGGGGACATCGACATCCTGGTCGCCTCCGAGGGCGACCCGGCCCCGATCCACGAGGCGTTCCGCGGCTTCGACCTGGTCGAGACCGTCATCGCGGCCGGGGAGAAGAAGACCTCCGTCATCACCGTCCGAGGCATCCAGGCCGACCTGCGCGTCGTCGAACCTGACGCCTGGGGCGCAGCGCTGCAGTACTTCACCGGGTCGAAGGCCCACAACGTGCGGATTCGGGAGCGGGCCGTCCGTCAGGGACTGCTGCTGAACGAGTACGGCATCTTCAGGCGCGAGCTGGACGACGACGACAAGCCGGTCGCCGGTGAGCGGATCGCCTCCCGCACCGAGCAGGTCGTCTACGACGCCATAGACATGGGCTATGTGCCACCGACGATGCGAGAGGACACCGGCGAGGTCGACGCTGCGCTGGACGGATCGTTGCCGATCGTGGTGACGCTGGCGGACATGACCGGTGACCTGCACGGGCACTCGGACTGGTCCGGCGACGGCAAGGCGACGTTGGAGGACATGGTCGCCGCCGCAGCTGCCAGGGGCTACGTCTACTGGGCGGTCACCGACCACGCCGAGGACCTGGCCATCAACGGCATCACCGCCGATCAGGTGCGCGAGCGCCGCGAGATCATCCGATCGCTCCAGGACAGCTACCCCGACATGGTCATCCTGGACGGCTCCGAGCTGAACATCGGGCTGGAGGGGCAGCTGGACTACGACCCCGACTTCCTGCTCGAGTTCGACTGGACCGTGGCCAGCGTCCACTCCGGCCTCGAACGTGACAGCGCCGCCCAGACCGAACGGATCATGCGGGCCATCCAGTCACCGGCCGTCAATGCGATCGGGCACCTCACGGGGCGCAAGGTGGGCAAGCGGCCGGGCTTCGAGGTCGACCTGGCGGCCATCCTGGAGGCGTGCCGTGAGACGGGGACGGCGCTGGAGGTCAATGCCTCCCCCCGCCGGCTGGACCTCTCCGGCGAGATGACCCGTCGCGCGGTCGAGGCCGGTGTCACCCTCACGATCTCGTGTGACGCCCACTCGATCGGAGACCTGGACTCGATGCGCTACGGCGTGTGGACCGCCCAGCGGGGGTGGGCGACCCCGGCGGACGTGCTGAACACCGGCGATGTCGAGCGGCTGCGTGGGTTTGTCCAGGCCAAGCGTGACGCACTCGGTTGAGCCTCTTCCGCGGTCGTTCTTCGAGCGGCACGCGCCGCTCGTGGCCCGCGACCTGATCGGCACGCACCTCGTGGCCCCCAGTGGCGTGCGGGCCGAGGTCGTCGAGGTCGAGGCGTACGACCAGAAGGATCCCGCAGCACACACCTACGGCGGCCCCACACCCCGCAACGAGGTGATGTTCGGACCGGCAGCGCACCTGTACACCTACTTCGTCTACGGGATGCACTGGTGCGCCAACATCGTGACCGGGCAGCCGGGGGAGGGAGAGGCGGTGCTGCTGCGGGCGGCCCGACTTCTCGAGGGGGAGGGGGCGGTTCGGGTGCGGCGCGGGACGTCGGTGGCAGAGCGAGACCTCCTGCGGGGTCCAGCTCGGCTGGCAGCGGGGCTCGGGCTGGGTCGCACGGCGGGTGGCGCGGATCTGTTGGCACCCGACGCGCCGCTACGGGTCGTGGTCGGGGCGGCCGCTCCGGGTGCAACGGCGGTGGAGGTCGGGCCCCGCGTCGGCGTGAGGCTGGCGGCGGACGTCCCCTGGCGCTTCGTGGCCGCGGGGAGCCGCTGGGTCTCGGACTACCGGCGCCACCCACGGGCGGCCCCTCGGGCGACGTAGCCCCCGACGAACGGCCGAAGTGGGCGCGAGGTCGGCCGGGGGCGGGTGGAGTTAGCCCCGCTGGGGGAGGGGAAGTCCACCCACCCGGACGTGGCTGCGTGGTTGGCCGGGGCGGGTGGAGTTAACCCCGCTGGGGGAGGTGAGGTCCACCCACCCGGACTCAGGCACCTATCCCGGGTAGGCGAAGAGGGTGACCTCGGAGAAGACGGGCACCCGCTGGGTCGCCTCCGGCGACTGCTGCCACACCACCCCGGGGCTCTGGGCAGCGCCCACGCAGTCGATCGAGCCGTCGGGGCACTCCAGACGGACAGACACGTTGAACCCCTGTTCCTCGAGCGTCTCCCGGGCCACCGCGATCGAGCGGCCGAGGAGGTCCGGAACGATCGTCCCGGTCCGGTCAGCACTCGAGATCGTGATCGTGGCGTTGAAGCCGGTCTCGGCCAGGACCTGGTCCGCGCCGGGCGACGGCGACTGCGCGATGACCACGCCAGGCGGCCTTGACGTGTCGAACTGCGGCTTCTCGAACACGGTGAAGCCGGCCTCGTTCAGCGCCTGCCGGGCCTGATCGGCTGACAGCCCCTCCACCACCGGTACGTCGACCGTCGGTGGCCCGGAGGGCTCTGCGCACACCTCGGTTGGCTCGGAGCCGACGACGTAGCCCCGCTCACCGATGACCGAGCGCGGCGTGAAGGGGTTGGGCAGGCAGTCGCGCGTGAGGTCCACCGTGACCGTGATGAGTTCCCCGTCCACGTTCGCGAAGGGCGTGGCGACCTGATCGGCGAGCGCCTGCACGCCGAAGCGAGCGAACACCTCGGCCGGCCACCCACCTCCCTGCACGATGACCCGGGTTCGCGGCGGCACCATGGCCACCCGCCCCTCCGGATAGCCGATCCACACCGCGGTGGCGAGATCCGGCGTGAAGCCGGTGAACCACGCGTCGGCGTTGTCCTGAGAGGTCCCGGTCTTGCCCGCCGTCGGTCGGCCCAGATCAGCGCCGACCCCGGTGCCGGACCGCACCACCTCGACCATCGCCAGGGTGATGGCCTGGGCGATCTCGGGATCGATGACCTGCTCACCGTCGTCGACGGGTCGCTCCCAGATGACCACGCCGTCCCGGTCCGTGATGGACTGGATGATGCCGGGGTCACGTCGGACCCCGCCCGCTGCGATCGTCGCGGTGACGGTCGCCATCTCGAGCGGACTGACCTCCTGCGCTCCGAGCGCGATCGACTGGAGCGGGCGGAGGTCACTGGTGATGCCCAACCGCCCGGCCATGTCCACGACCGCCTCGGCGCCCACGTCGTTGATCAGGTTGGCGAACGCGGTGTTCACCGAGAGTGCGGTCGCGGTCCGGAGGGTCAGCTCCCCGTAGCCCTGCCCACCGGCGTTGCCCACGTTCCAGTCGGGCAGCCCGGGCGCCAGCGGCACCGACACCTGCGCGGGGGAAGGGATGACGTCATCCAGGGACCAACCCGCCTCGAGGGCCGCCGCCAGGACGACCGGCTTGAACGAGGATCCTGGCTGCCGGCGCCCGTCCGTGGCCAGGTTGAACCGCGCCACGGGGTCCAGTGGGTCGGTGTAGTCCTCGCCGCCCACGAGCGCGGTGATCGCGCCGGTCGCCGGCTCGACCGCCACCAGCGCCGCCCGAGGGTCGGACGCCGGGGCGATGAGGATCGCGTCGATCGCCTGCTGCGCCGCCAGCTGGGCCTGCGGTTGGATGGTCGTCTGGATGCGCAGGCCACCGCCGAACAGCCGTTCGGCCCGCTCGGACGCGGTCGCGCCGAGCACGTGGAAGACAGGGTTGCGCTGCAGCTCCTCCAGCGCGTGGTCGACGGCATAGGGGTGCACCCAGTCGATGTCCGGTGGCAGCGGCTGGACCCCCAACCCCTGGCTGATGGCCGCCTCCTGCTCGGCCTCGGTGATGAGCGACTGCTCCGACATCAGATCAAGAACGAGGTCGCGCCGGCCACGCGCCTGGGCCGGACGGTCGTACGGGTCGAAGTTCGCGGGCGCCCGCAGCATGCCGGCCAGCAGCGCCGCCTGGTGCAGGTCCAGCTGGCTGACGTCGATCCCGAAGTACCGGCGGGCCGCCGCGCCGATCCCATACGAGCCGTTGCCGAAGTAGACGGTGTTCAGGTACGCCTCGAGGATTTCGTCCTTGGTGAGGTCCGCCTCCAACTGGATGGCCAGGCTCGCCTCGGCAAGCTTGCGATCCACGGTCTGGTCATCGCCGGTGATCGCGTTCTTCACCAACTGCTGCGTGATGGTCGAGCCGCCCTGCAGGATCTCCCGCTCGATCGTGTTGACGACCAATGCCCTGGCGATCGCCCGCGCGTCGACGCCGACGTGTTCGTAGAATCGCGCGTCCTCCACAGCGATCACGGCATCCCGGACCACCTGCGGGATCTGCTCCAGGGCCACTGGGTCCCGGTCTTGCTCGCCGTGGAGCTCCGCCAGTTGGTTGCCCTCGGCGTCGACCATGACCGACGTCGCCACCGGTGGGCGCAGATCGAGTTCTGACCCCAACGGCTGGAGCTCCACGAAGGGGGAGCAGGCCGAGAGAACCAGACTGCAGGCAGCGAGCAGCCCCACGGCCCACCGAGTCGGCCGTGTCGATGACGTCTCGCCCGACCTCATGGCCGCCACTGTATCGAGGCGGGGCCTACACTCTGGGCATCCCACACCGACCACCTGCAGTGGCGTGGGGTCCACGGACCGAAGATTCTGGACGCTTGGGGTTGCAGCGCCGGGGGAGGGTGCGTACAGTCTTTCTTCGCCGCACGACGAGGCACACGCCTCTGCTAGTGCGAGTCCCACCCGCCGCACGGCCTCAGTGCCACACCGGCAGGGACACCCCGGGAAAGCGCCCGGAGCACGAAGTACCGAAAGCCGAACAGAACGGTGGCCTCACCGGCAACCCCTGAAGGAACTCGGGAACAGCGCGAACTCCGCTCCTTGAAAACTACACAGTGTGCCAAAAGTCAGTGCACTTTATGAAATAACATGCATACCCGTCATGGGTCTATGCGGTCCTTGTGACCAGATGGATCCACGATGAGTTGTAGATTCCTTGATTCAGGATTAACTGACAACACTTGTTTGTCAGTGTTCATCCAACAATCCAAGGTCAATCATCTCCACGGAACTGTTCGCAGTTCTCCAATGGAGAGTTTGATCCTGGCTCAGGACGAACGCTGGCGGCGCGCCTTATACATGCAAGTCGAGGGAGAAGCATATCTTCGGATATGTGGAGACCGGCGAACGGGTGAGTAACACGTGAGAAACCTACCCCGGAGATCGGAATAACCACGGGAAACTGTGGCTAATGCCGAATACTCTCCGCCCACCACATGGCAGACGGAGGAAAAGTCCGCTGCTCCGGGATGGTCTCGCGGCGTATCAGCTAGTTGGTGAGGTAACGGCTCACCAAGGCCACGACGCGTAGCTGGAGTGAGAGCTCGAACAGCCACACTGGGACTGAGACACGGCCCAGACTCCTACGGGAGGCAGCAGTAGGGAATCTTGCGCAATGGGCGAAAGCCTGACGCAGCGACGCCGCGTGTGGGAAGAAGGCCTTCGGGTTGTAAACCACTTTCAGGAGGGAAGAAGCGAAAGTGACGGTACCTCCAGAAGAAGACCCGGCCAACTACGTGCCAGCAGCCGCGGTAATACGTAGGGGTCAAGCGTTGTCCGGAATTATTGGGCGTAAAGAGCTCGTAGGCGGTCTTTTAAGTCGGATGTGAAATCTCAGGGCTCAACTCTGAAACTGCATCCGATACTGGAAGACTTGAGGCAGGTAGGGGAGATCGGAATTCCTAGTGTAGCGGTGAAATGCGCAGATATTAGGAGGAACACCGGTGGCGAAGGCGGATCTCTGGGCCTGTTCTGACGCTGAGGAGCGAAAGCGTGGGGAGCAAACAGGATTAGATACCCTGGTAGTCCACGCCGTAAACGATGGGTGCTAGGTGTGGGAGATAATCCACTTCTTCCGTGCCGCAGCTAACGCATTAAGCACCCCGCCTGGGGACTACGGCCGCAAGGCTAAAACTCAAAGGAATTGACGGGGGCCCGCACAAGCGGCGGAGCATGTGGCTTAATTCGAAGCAACGCGAAGAACCTTACCAAGGCTTGAAATATACGGAAAAGCTGTGGAAACACAGTGTGCTTCGGCGTCGTATACAGGTGGTGCATGGTTGTCGTCAGCTCGTGCCGTGAGGTGTTGGGTTAAGTCCCGCAACGAGCGCAACCCTTATCCTATGTTGCCAGCGAGTAATGTCGGGGACTCATGGGAGACTGCCGGTGTCAAACCGGAGGAAGGTGGGGACGACGTCAAATCATCATGCCCCTTATGTCTTGGGCTGCACACATGCTACAATGGCCGGTACAGAGGGCTGCGATCCCGTGAGGGTGAGCGAATCTCACAAAGCCGGTCTCAGTTCGGATTGGAGTCTGCAACTCGACTCCATGAAGGCGGAGTCGCTAGTAATCGCGAATCAGCAATGTCGCGGTGAATACGTTCCCGGGCCTTGTACACACCGCCCGTCACGTCATGAAAGTCGGTAACACCCGAAGTCAGTGGCCCAACTCTTTGAGAGGGAGCTGCCGAAGGTGGGATCGGCGATTGGGACGAAGTCGTAACAAGGTAGCCGTACCGGAAGGTGCGGCTGGATCACCTCCTTTCTAAGGAGCGAACGGCGCCAGCGCGAATCTCGGCCACACCGGTCGGGAACGCCAGATGCGTCAAGCTTCTGTGGATCACTGACTACTCACGTCATCGTCGCTCGGTGACAGGTCGGGGGGACCGATTGCACTTCGGTGCAGACCCGGTTATGACCGATCAGCACAGAGCGACAGCGATTGTGGGCACACTGTGTAGCTTTGAAGGTGGCGGAAGCCTCTTCTCGGCTACGACGTCGAACTGTCGGCACACGGGATTCCTTCCCAGGGCCGGTAAGCGACTGATCAGCCGACGCCCGTTCATTGAGAACTCCATAGCGAGCGCGAGCATCGTCTCAATAAGTTAGTAAGGGCACCCGGTGGATGCCTAGGCGCTAGAAGCCGATGAAGGCCGTTGCAGGCTGCGATAAGTCGCGGGGAGCTGCCAAGCAAGCTTCGATCCGCGAATGGCCGAATAGGAAAACCTGATGGGGGTCATGCCTCATCATCCCTGCGTGAACACATAGCGCAGTGGAAGGGAACCCGGTGAAGTGAAACATCTCAGTAACCGGAGGAAAAGAAAACAATAGTGATGCCCCTAGTAGTGGCGAGCGAACGGGGTACAGCCCAAACTCACATGGTGTCAAGGTGACAGCCGTTGCCATGTGGGGGTAGTGGGATCTGACCGATCAACCTGTCAGTTGATCAGGGTCGATGCATGCAGATAACCGAAGAGTTCAGGAAAGTTCTCCCATAGAGGGTAACAGGCCCGTAGGTGAAATTTGTATGCAGCCCGTCAGCCATCCCAAGTAGCGCGGGACCCGTGAAATCCTGTGTGAATCTGTGGGGACCACCCCATAAGGCTAAACACTCTCTAGCGACCGATAGCGAACTAGTACCGTGAGGGAAAGGTGAAAAGTACCCCGGGAGGGGAGTGAAATAGTACCTGAAACCGCGTGCCTACAAGCAGTTGGAGCCCCCTTGTGGGGTGACAGCGTGCCTTTTGAAGAATGAGCCTGCGAGTTAGCGATCAGTTGCAAGGTTAACCGGACGACGGGAAGCCGAAGCGAAAGCGAGTCTGAACAGGGCGTCGAGTAGCTGGTCCTATACCCGAAGCGGTGTGATCTATCCATGGCCAGGTTGAAGCGCGGGTAAGACCGCGTGGAGGACCGAACCCACCTAGGTTGAAAACTGGGGGGATGAGCTGTGGATAGGGGTGAAAGGCCAATCAAACACCGTGATAGCTGGTTCTCCCCGAAATGCATCTAGGTGCAGCGTCGCGTGTTCCGTGCTGGAGGTAGAGCACTGATTGGTCGCGGGGGCCTACAAGCTTACCAACATCAGTCAAACTCCGAATGCCAGTACGCCAAGCGCGGCAGTGAGTCTGCGGGGGATAAGCTCCGTAGTCGAGAGGGAAACAACCCAGACCGTCAGCTAAGGTCCCTAAATTATGGCTAAGTGGTAAAGGATGTGGGACGTCACAGACAACCAGGAGGTTGGCTTAGAAGCAGCCACCCTTGAAAGAGTGCGTAATAGCTCACTGGTCAAGAAGTCCTGCGCCGACAATGTAACGGGGCTAAGCCATATACCGAAGCTACGGCATGTACTTTGTACATGGGTAGGGGAGCGTTGTGTTTGCTGAGAAGCGGAAGGGTGACCAACCGTGGAGCGTTCACAAGTGAGAATGCAGGCATGAGTAACGAAAGAGGAGGGAGGAACTCCTCCGCCGAATGTCCAAGGGTTCCTGGGGAAGGTTCATCCGCCCAGGGTAAGTCGGGACCTAAGGCGAGGCCGAAAGGCGTAGTCGATGGATAACAGGTTGATATTCCTGTACCAGCTACAACCGTTCGAGCGATGGTGTGACGCAGGAGGTTATCGCAACCGGGTAGATGGTAGAGCCCGGGTAAGTGTTTAGGCTGCAGACCAGGTAAATCCGGGCTGCATCAAGGCTGAAGCACGACGCCGATCCGGATAGGAGAAGTGCGAAATACCATGCTGCCAAGAAAAGCATCTAGCGAGGTTGACTAGCTGCCCGTACCCTAAACCAACTCAGGTGGACAGGTAGAGAATACCGAGGCGATCGAGAGAACTCTAGTGAAGGAACTCGGCAAAATGGCCCCGTAACTTCGGGATAAGGGGTGCCTACGAGAGTAGGCCGCAGTGACTAGGCTCAAGCGACTGTTTACTAAAAACATAGGTGCATGCTAAGCCGCAAGGCGACGTATATGTACTGACGCCTGCCCGGTGCTGGAACGTTACGAGGAGAGGTTAGCTTCGGCGAAGCCTTGAATCTAAGCGCCAGTAAACGGCGGCCGTAACTATAACGGTCCTAAGGTAGCGAAATTCCTTGTCGGGTAAGTTCCGACCTGCACGAATGGCGTAACGACTTGAGCACTGTCTCCACTAGAGACTCGGTGAAATTGCAATACGAGTAAAGATGCTCGTTTCGCGCAGCAGGACGGAAAGACCCCGGGACCTTTACTGCAACTTGATGTTGGAGTTCGGTGCTATCTGTGCAGGATAGGTGGGAGGCTTTGAAGCGGGCACGCTAGTGTTCGTGGAGCCGACCTTGGAATACCACCCTGGTAGTATTGGGCTTCTAACCTAGATCCGTTAGCCGGATCAGGGACAGCGTCTGGTGGGCAGTTTAACTGGGGCGGTTGCCTCCTAAATAGTAACGGAGGCGCTCAAAGGTTCCTTCAGGCCGGTCGGTAATCGGCCTTCGAGTGTAAGGGCACAAAGGAGCTTTACTGCGAGACTGACAGGTCAAGCAGTTGCGAAAGCAGGACCTAGTGATCCGCCAACCTCAAGTGGGAGAGTTGGCGCTCAACGGCTAAAAGGTACCCCGGGGATAACAGGCTTATCTTCCCCAAGAGTCCATATCGACGGGAAGGTTTGGCACCTCGATGTCGGCTCGTCGCATCCTGGGGCTGAAGCAGGTCCCAAGGGTTGGGCTGTTCGCCCATTAAAGCGGCACGCGAGCTGGGTTTAGAACGTCGTGAGACAGTTCGGTCCCTATCCGCTGCGCGCGTAAGAAACTTGAGAAGAGCTGCCCCTAGTACGAGAGGACCGGGGTGGACGAACCTCTAGTGTGCCGGTTGTCCTGCCAAGGGCATGGCCGGTTGGCTACGTTCGGAAGGGATAAGCGCTGAAAGCATCTAAGCGCGAAGCCTGCTTCAAGATGAGGTTTCTCTTTAAGGATCCCAGTAGACGACTGGGTTGATAGGCCGGATGTGGAAGGGCAGTAATGTCCGCAGCTGACCGGTACTAATAATCCGATCACTTATTGTGATGCTCGCGCTCGCTATGTGGTTCATCCCTGGAACGGGAACGCATACAAATTTCATAGAGTTCCGTGGTCATTGCGGAGGGGGTACACCCGGTTCCATTCCGAACCCGGAAGTTAAGCCCTCCAGCGCCGATGGTACTGCGCGGGCAACTGCGTGGGAGAGTAGGACGTCGCGGACCACCACAATCAGCCGCCTTGACTTGTCAAGGTGGCTGTTGTGCTTTTCGGAACGGTGCACATGATTGAGGAGCAGGAGGAGATGGAGAATCGCGAGGAGGATCAGCCGATCCAGCGAAGCCTGAGTGGCCAGACACCGCCGCCTCGCCGCAGGGGAGGCCGGTCGAAGGCCGATCCGGCCAAGCCCCAGCTCCCGAGAGAGCGTCCCCACCTGGCGGCAGGCGTCTATCGCGACATCAAGCGGACGGCGCGTGAGCAGGACATCGAGGACGTCGCGACCGCTGTTGCCGTGGCGACCGAGGCAATGTCGGTGGGAGACGTCGAACGGGCGGTCGAGCTGCTGACATGGGCGTCGAGCCGGGCCGGTCGCAGTGTTGCCATTCGGGAAGGCCTCGGGGTCGCCCTGTACTCCCTCGGACGGTTCGAGGATGCCCAACGTGAGCTGCAGGCCTATCGGCGGCTCTCGGGTCGGGCGGACCAGAACCACCTCCTGGCCGACTGCGCGCGGGCGCTGGGCCGCGATGACCGCGTCGACGGGTTGGTGCGAGAGATGCTGGAAGGGGATCGGGCGCGAGCCGTGCCCAACGACCGGGCAGTCGAGGGCGTGATAGTCCAGGCCGGCATGCTGGCGGGCAACGGGGACTATGACGGCGCGCTGGTCCTGCTGGATCGGGCGCCCCTCGATCCGGAGACCGGCGTGGAGCACGCACGAACGTGGTACCTGGCTGGCGATGTCGCCGAGCAGAAGGGCGACGTGGGCCTTGCGCAGGAGTACTTCGAGGCCGTCGCGGCCATCGACGACGAATTCTTGGATGTGGGGGAGCGGCTGTCGCGACTCGACAGCTGATGACTCAGGACGTTAGGTGGGGATCGAGTCGACCCGGAGCGGGGGCAGATCGGGGCCGACCGCGTCTTCCAACGACTCCGATGCCTCGATCAGCTCGTCGATCAGTTGGTGTCGATGGATGTAGGTGGACGCCACGGCCTGGATGATCGCAGTGGCGGGCAACGCGAGCAGCGCGCCCACGGCACCGAGCAGCGTTGCGCCGATGATGACGCTGACGAAGGCAACTGCGGGGTGCACGTCCATCGTCACAGCCGTCAGCCTCGGTGCGATCAGGTAGTTCTCGAGCTGCTGATAGACGATCAGGAACACCAGCACCCACGCGGCGTTGAGTGGGCGGTCCCCCGCAGCGACGAGGAGGACGAGGATGCCGCCCAGGTAGGTCCCGAGGACCGGGATGAACGCGCCGGACACACCAACCCACAGTCCGAGGGGCAGGGGGTACGGCACCCCGAGCACGGTCAGGAAGATGGCCGTGACCAGGGCGGCGGTGATCGCGAGGAGCAGCCTCGAGTAGATGTACCCGCCGGTCTTGGCGACGGCGATCTCCCACACCGCCAGCAGCTCGCGTTGACGCTGAGGCGGGAGGGGGCGAGCCAGCGTCGCTCGGAACCTCGGGCCGTCGGCGACCATGTAGAAGGACACCAGCAGGACGGTGAGGCCTTGGAAGAGAATGCCGATCGCAGTCGCACCGAGGCCAACCACGGAGCCGGCTGCCCCCAGGACATTGCCCGTCGCCACCGACGCCAGGTCTCCGGTCCCGAACTCCCGGCCGATCCGCAGCAGCTCCTGATTCAGATCCCCCTCCGGGTCCAGTTGGAGCTCGATGAGCGGGATCCGTGACAGCAGATCGTTCACGTCACTGACCGACCGGGGCAAGGAACGCAGCAACTCACCCACCTGGTCGATCAGCAGCGGGATGACCGATCCGAAGGACGCGACGAGCAGCAGGATGCTGAGCAGGAACACCGCTGCCGTGGCGAACCCTCGGCGGGCGCCCCGTTGCACCAGCCACTTCACCGCCGGCTCCATCGCAAAGGAGATGAACAGCGAGACCAGCAGCATCACCAGGATGGACCGGAGCGACTGGATCATCAGGATCGTGCCGTAGGCGACGACCACGACGGCGATGAGCCCGAGCACCCGGGCTGGTGATGGCAGCGCACGCTCTGTCGCGTGCACATCAGCGGGACTGGGGCTGGGCTCCCGGGGGACGTCTGGCTGCTCCACGTCTGGTTCGTCGGGCACGGCTGAACGGTATCGCATGGTGCGGTCGTCCAGCCGGGTATGGGCTTCACCGGGATCCTGCCTCGGCAGGGCTATCCTCGGCACCGTCTGTCACGACCCGACGGAGGACGACGCTGCTGTGGAAACTGCCTGGAGGAAGTACCTGGACCTGGCCGCCAGCCTGACCGAGGTTCCCCGTCGAAAGGCCGAGGAGGTTGTGAAGGCGCTGGTCGTCCGGGGCGAGGTGGCAGCCAACGCCAGCGAGAACCTCGTCGAGGCACTGCTCGGCCAGGTCGAGCGGAACCGCAAGTCGATCCAGGATCTGGTGAGCAACGAGGTCGAACGGGCGCTCGGCGGGGTCGACGTCGTTCGCAAGGGCGCTCTGGACGCTCTGGAGAGCCGCATCGGCATTCTCGAGCGACTTCGAGGGGATGAGGACGAGGCAGAGGAGGCACCGGCCCCCAAGACCGCGGCCGCCGTGCCAGCCGCCACGAAGAAGGCACCGGCCAAGAAGACCGCGAAGAAGACCGCGAAGAAGACGGCCAAGAAGACGGCCAAGAAGTCGGTGAAGAAGGCCACCGCCAAGACGTCGACGGCGAAGAAGTCGACCAAGACGGCCTCGTCGGCGAAGAAGACGGCGGCGAAGAAGACGGCGGCCAAGACGACGGCGGCGAAGGCGACGAAGACCAGTCCGACCAAAACGTCGGCCGGGAAGAAGTCGACCGCGAAGAAGTTGGAGGGGAAGAAGTCGACCAAGTCGTCTTCGGCGAAGAAGACGGCGGCCAACACGACGGCGGCCAAGGCGACGAAGCGCAGCCCGGCCAAGAAGTCGACCGCCAAGAAGTCGACCGCTAAGAAGGGCACGCCCTTGAAGGCGACCACCAAGAAGGCCACCACCAAGAGCACGACCGCCAAGAAGACCGCTGCGAAGAAGACAGCCCCGCCCGCAGGTGATGCCTCGTGACCGCGATGATTCCACCACCACCCCCTCCATCAGGCCCGGACGCCGTCGAGCAAGTCCGTCAGACGTTGGACTCGCTGGACGAGCGGCCGCTCGACCAGCACGTCCAGTTGCTCTCCGACTCGCTGGACCTGCTCGTCGGTGAGCTGGACGAGATGGCGCGACGAATCCCCTCCGCCAGCTGAGACCCACTCCCACCGACACATGGCACGACGGGTCCGGCTGGATGCCGAGTTGGCCCGCCGGAAACTGGCACCGTCCCGCACCGCGGCTCAGCAGATGATCCACGCGGGCGAGGTCGTCGTGGAGGGTGTCGCCGTCCCCAAGCCGTCGAGCCAGGTCACCGCGGACCAGTCCATCAAGCTGACGCGCCAGACGCCGCGGTACGCCTCGCGCGGGGCGCTGAAGCTCTTGGGCGCGCTTGAGGACCTGGCCGTGGACCCGGCAGGACGGACGGCCTTGGATGCCGGTGCGGCGCACGGCGGATTCACCGACGTCCTGCTCCGCCGGGGCGCGCACCACGTGATCGCGGTGGATGTCGCCTACGGCCAACTCGCCTGGGAGCTCCGCACCGACGACCGCGTCACGCTGCTCGAGCGAACCAACGTGCGGACGCTGACGCCACAGGCCCTCCCGGACGGTCGGATCGCCGACTTCGTCGTGGCTGATCTGTCCTTCATCTCCCTGACCAAGGTCCTGCCCGCACTCTCCGCGGTCTCGGCGGACCCCGTCACCATGCTGCCCATGGTCAAGCCGCAGTTCGAAGCGGGCCGAGAACTGGTCGGCAAGAACGGCGTCGTCCGGGACCCCTCCACCTGGGCCTCTGCCATGCGGCACGTCACCGAGTTCGCCGACACACTCGAGCTCAGCTTGCTCGGCGCCGCGCCGTCAAGGGCGCCAGGCCCGGCGGGGAACATCGAGTTCTTCCTCCACCTGCAGCGGGGTGTTGCCCGAGACGACCGGCCAGATCCGGCAGACATCATCCAGGGGGCCGTCGACGCGGCGCGGGCGATCGGGTAGCGCTACCAGGCCGTGTCACACCACGCCCCTACCATGTCGCCCTGATGCTGACGGATCTCGAAATCGCGGGGCTGGGGCTCATCGACCGGCTCAGCCTGCCGCTGTCGCCCGGCCTGAACGTCCTGACGGGTGAGACCGGTGCCGGCAAGACGATGGTCGTCACCGGCCTGCAGTGGCTGCTCGGTGGCCGGGCCGACAAGGAGAAGGTTCGAGCAGGCGCAGATTCCGCACTCCTGCAGGCGCGCATCGAACCCGTGCCCGATGCGGCTGCGGAGTGGGCCGATGACGACGACGCCCTCATCGTCACCCGCGAGGTGGGCGGCAAGGGTGCGGATGGCAGCCCAACGGGGCGGTCGCGGGCCCGCGTCGGCAGCCAGTTGGCGCCCGTGTCCGTCCTCGCGGAGATCCTGGGTGGCGTCGTCGAGGTGCACTCCCAGCACGAGTCCATCCGGATGGCCGATGGCGACGTCCAGCGCGAGCTGCTCGATCGCTTCGGCGGGGCCGACATCGCCACAATCCGCGCGCGATACGATGCTGCGTACGCGGCCTGGCGTGCCGCCGCCACTCGCCTCGAGGACGCAGAGGTGGCCGCTCGTGACGGCGCGCGTGAGGCCGACCGGCTGCGGGTCGAGGTCAGCGAGATCGACGAGGTCGACCCGGCCGCCGGCGAAGAGGATCAACTGGATGCTGACATCGCGCGACTGCAGTACGTGGAGGATCTTCGCGACGGGGCAGCGGTTGCGGCTGAGGCCGTCACGGCCGACGACGGTGCACGGGACCTGCTCGGCACTGCGGTCGCGGCGCTCAGGCCGGTCGCCGAACACGACCTGCACCTCCAGGACCTGCTCGAACGTCTCGAGACGGCCAGCGTGGAGGTGCAGGAACTCGGCTTCGATCTGGCCGGATACGCCGAGGACCTCGAGTCCGATCCCGAGGCCCTGCAGACCGCCCTCGGCCGCCGCGCCGCCATCGGTCGCCTGCTGCGGAAGTACGGACCCGCAACCACAGACGTCCGAGCCTACGTCTCGCAGGCCCGTGAGCGACTCAGCCTGATCGACGGCGGTGAGGAACGCCTCGAGGAGCTGCGGTCGGAACTCAGGGCAGTTGCCGAGACCCTTCACACGGTTGGCGGGCAGCTGCGGGCCGCCAGGCGCAAGGCCGGCAATCGTCTGGCCAAGGCCATCGACGGGCACCTGTCCGAGCTCGCCATGCAACACGCGAGGACCCGGATCGAGGTCTCGGACATCCAGCCTGGTCCACACGGCTGCGACCGCATCGAGTTCCTCCTGTCCGCCAACCGCGGGCAACCTGCACTCCCGCTGGGGAGCGCGGCCAGTGGCGGTGAGCGCAGTCGCGTGGCGCTGGCGGTCAAGGTGGCGCTGGCGGACGCCGACGACACCGCGGTCATGGTCTTCGACGAGGTCGACGCCGGCATCGGCGGAGAGACGGCGCTCGCCGTGGGTCGCAAGCTGGCCCGGCTGGCTGAGGGTCGGCAGGTCCTGTGTGTCACCCACCTGGCCCAACTCGCCGCGTTCGCGGATTCCCACCACGTCATCAGCAAGCACACCAGGGGGGCGACCACGGCCACGGCGATCACCAGCCTCGACGAGCACGAGCGCGCGGCAGAACTCTCACGAATGTTGTCGGGGGACAGGCAGTCCGACGCGGCACTGACCCACGCACAGGAACTGCTCGATCAGGCCGCCAGCCTTCGCTGACCTGTCCAGAAGGCCGATTCGGACACCCCGGTTGAGGTGTCGACGACTGTTACCGTGCGGCATCAGCCAGGCGGACCGGCTGACGCTGCCTGCGTTCACGGCCTCCTCCACGTCCTACCAGACCCCCTCCAACGCTTGAGTACCTCGACCGACTTCAGCACGCTCGGCCGGCTCGGAACAACTGCCGGTCGACCGCGCCGAGCACCTTTCTCCGGTGCACGGCAGTCAGGTGACTCGCCTCGCGCGACTCGCCGCCGCCGATCCGGGGGAGCGGTGACGGCCGGCGTGCCGACGCCGTACCTGGTCGGTGCAGCGGTGGGCATCCTCGTCCTGGTGCTGTGGATCGCCGGCCTCCTCGTCGGCGCGCAGACGTCGGACATGAACAGCGTCGCGGTCGCCGAAGCCAGCCTGTCGCCGGAGCTCGAAGCGACGCTTCGCGGTGACGCTGCTGTCGCCCAGCCGACCGACTCCGTCGCACTGGTCCCGGGGGGCGGGGGAGCGGCGCGGGCGGTCGATGCCCCGGCCTTCGCAGCGATCGACGACGTGGCCCTCCAGTTGCCCGTGGTTGGTGCCGGAGGCGTCATCTTCGGGGAGGCACCGACCCCGTCGGCGCTGGCCCTCACCCCGGTCGGCGAACTCGGGCGCAACAACAATCCCGAAGGCTTCGTCGCCCCCGAGAGCTTCCAGGGCCCCGAGTACACGGTGCGAGCGCCCGTGACCGGTGTCCGACCCGCGACCGGTCTGGCAACCATCCTGGCCGCCCCACGGACGCAACTGCTCGCTCCAGTGGCGGGAACGGTCGAGGCAGCCATCACCTACGACGCCGACGGAACCCAGCTCACGCAGATCAGCATCCGCCCGGACGGCCGCGATGACCTGTTCGTCGTCCTCCGCGGCCTGGCCAGCACATCGCTGCAGCCGGGTGACCGCGTCGAGTCTGGCGTCACCCCGGTCGGAGTCGTCGGCTCGGGCACCTTGGACGACCAGGAGTTGAACCCTCTGGCCCTGCCGGCCGCGACCCTTCAGGTCCAGCCGGCGGTCACTGAGACCGGCGCTCAGGTACTCACGCCCGGGGCAGCTGCCGTGGGTGATTTGACCGGCTGATCCCGCCTGCTACGTTGGCCCAGGCCACGTTTTCCTTGCGGCCCGGCACGACACATCGCGCACGTGGACATCCAGGTGGTTCACCAGGTCCAAGGAGAACACTGATGGCGAAGCACATCCTTGTCACCGGGGGCGTGTCGTCCTCACTCGGCAAGGGCATCACCGCCGCCTCGCTGGGCCGTCTGCTCACGGCGCGCGGTCTGCGGGTGACCATGCAGAAGCTGGACCCCTACGTCAACGTCGACCCGGGGACGATGAACCCGTTCCAGCACGGCGAGGTGTTCGTCACCCACGACGGCGGGGAGACCGACCTCGACCTGGGTCACTACGAGCGCTTCATCGACGTTCAACTGCCGCGCCAGGCCAGTGTCTCGACCGGTCAGATCTACTCCACCGTCATCGCGAAGGAGCGCAAGGGCGATTACATGGGGGAGACGGTCCAGGTCGTCCCGCACATCACCAACGAGATCAAGAAGCGGATCCTCGAGCTGGCCGACGAGGTCGACGTCGTCATCTCGGAGGTTGGAGGGACCGTCGGTGACATCGAGGGGCTGCCGTTCCTCGAGGCGATCCGCCAGATCCGCTACGACGTCGGCCGCGAGAACATCTGCTACGTGCACTGCGCGCTGGTGCCCTTCATCGGACCCACGAAGGAGCTGAAGACAAAACCGGCGCAGCACTCCGTCCGCGAACTGCGCTCGATCGGGATCCAACCGGACGCACTGGTCTGCCGCGCGGACCGTCCCATTCCGCTGGAACTCAAGCGCAAGATCGCGATGCTGTCCGACATCGACCTCGACGGCGTCGTCAGCGCGCACGACGCCCACTCCATCTACGCCGTCCCAGCCGTCCTGCAGGAGGAGGGGTTGGACCAGTTCGTCGTCCGTCGGCTGGGGCTCGACCCCAAGGTCGAGCCGGACATGACCGAGTGGAACGCGATGGTCTCGCGGCTCGAGAACCCCAAGGAGATCGTGCGCATCGGCCTGGTCGGCAAGTACGTGTCTCTGCCGGACGCCTACCTCTCCGTGGTCGAGTCGCTGGACCACGCCGGCATCCACCATCAGGTCGACGTGGACATCCAGTGGGTGCAGTCAGACGAGTTGGTGAACCGCTCCGTTGCGGAGGAGAAGTTGGCCAACCTGGACGGCATCCTCATTCCGGGCGGGTTCGGCATCCGCGGTGTGGAGGGCAAGATCAACGCCGGCCGGTGTGCCAGGGAGCGACAGATCCCCTACCTGGGCATCTGCTTGGGCCTGCAGACGGCCGTGATCGAGTTCGCCCGCAATGTGCTCGGCCTACCGGAGGCCCACTCCTCGGAGTTCGACGCGGACACGCCCGACCCGGTCATCGCCCTGATGGAGGAGCAGCGCGACGTCACCGATCTGGGCGGCACCATGCGGCTGGGGATCTATCCCTGCAAGCTGACGCCCGGGACGAAGTCGGAGGCGGCCTACGGCCAGAACTTCGTCTACGAGCGACACCGGCACCGCTGGGAGGTCGCCAACAAGTACCGGTCGCGGCTCGAGGCCGCGGGCATGGTGCTCTCGGGCCTCTCACCCAACGACAGGCTGGTCGAGATGATCGAGTTGGCCGACCATCCCTGGTTCGTCGCCACCCAGGCGCACCCGGAGTTCCTCTCGCGACCGAATCGGCCGCACCCGCTGTTCCGGGACTTCGTCGGCGCCGCCTTGGACCGGATGCTGGCTCGCCAGGGTCGGCTGCCGAACGTCAACCCGCCACCCGTTACGGTGTCGTGAACGAACCGTTCACGGTCGAGTCATCCGAAACCGTCTTCGAGTCGCGCTGGACCACGATCCGACGCGACCAGGTCCGGATGCCGGACGGTAGTTCGGCGCTGCGCGAGATCGCCGAGCACCTCTCCGCGGTTGGTGTGGTCCCGATCGACGGGGACGACAACGTGGTCATGCTGCGGCAGTACCGGCACGCCTTCGGCGACCACTTCCTCGAGATCCCAGCCGGGGTGCTCGATGTCGCCGACGAGGAACGGGTCGCAGCCGTGCGGCGGGAACTGGTGGAGGAGGTTGCGCTCCACGCCGACAGCGTGCAGGAGCTCCTGACGTTCACCAACTCAGCCGGCTGGACCACCGAGACGACAACCGTCTACCTGGCCACCGATCTGCAGCCCACCGAACGGCCGGCCGACTTCGTGTTGGAGGCCGAGGAGGCCGACATGACCGTCGTCCGGATTCCCCTGGATGAGGCGGTCAGGATGGTGCACGAGGGTGAGATCGTGGACGCCAAGACCGTCATCGGCCTGCTGGCCGCATGGACCCAGCTGGATGGGGTTATGTCAAGCTAGATGGGCTAGGCTCAGACGACACCGACGTGTCGCACGAATCGAGACCCGCCAGTGCTTCCCCCGCACGCTGAGAGCTACCTGGACCACCTCGCCGCCGAGCGAGGCCTGTCCGAGCACAGCCTGGCGGCCTATCGGCGTGACCTGCGGCTCTACGGCACCTACCTCGAGTTGGAGGGCATCGGGTCGCCCGTCGGTGCCGATACCGAGGACGTGACGGGTTTCGTGGCCTGGCTGCGCTCACAGCAGACCTCACGCGGCAAGCCGTACGCCAAGGCCTCCATCGCCCGGACGCTCGTGGCCGTCCGTGGACTGCACCGGTACCTGGTGAAGGAGGGCATCACCGACGTCGACACCTCCACGGAGCTCAGTGCACCGCGGCCCGGCCGCACCCTGCCCGACACCCTCACCCAGGCTCAGGTCGACGACCTGCTGGCCCAGGCCGAGGGTGGGGAGCCGGCGGACCTCCGCGACCTGGCGATGCTGGAGCTGCTCTACTCCGCCGGACTGCGGATCACCGAGCTGATCTCGCTCGACGTCGATGATGTCGATGTGGTGGACATGACGGTCCGCTGCCTCGGGAAGGGCTCCCGAGAGCGGGTGGTCCCGATCGGACGGATGGCCACGCAGGCGGTGAAGCGGTGGCTGGGCGACGGCCGACCCGAGATGGCCCCGCGCGGCCCGACGCTGTTCTGCAACACCCGCGGTGGCCGGCTGACTCGGCAGGGTGGCTGGAAGATCGTCAAACGCCGCGCTGATGCGGCGGGGCTCGGCGACGCGGTGAGCCCGCACACCCTCCGACACTCCTTCGCCACCCACCTGATCGAGGGAGGCGCTGACATCCGCGTCGTCCAGGAGCTGCTGGGCCACTCGAGTGTCAACACCACACAGGTCTACACCCACACCAGCCACGCACGCCTGCGGGCGCTGTACGACCGCGCGCATCCGCGTGCCACCATGGCCGATGCTGACGCTGCCGCGGGCACCGTCGCCGGCGCAAGCCCCACGACCCCGACACGACAGGACACGGCCGGATGAACCCCGTTGCGTTGATCGAGCGGAAGCGGGACGGCGGCGAGCTGTCCCAATCGGAGTATGCGGCCTTCATCTCCGGCTACCTGGACGGCGAGCAGGTGCAGGAGGGCCAGATGGCGGCCCTGCTCATGGCCGGCGTCATCCAGGGCTTCTCCGTGCAGGAGGCCAAGGCCCTCACCGAGGTTCTCCTCGACTCCGGCGACCGGCTCGATCTGGCACAGCTGCGAGGACCGACGGTGGACAAGCACTCAACCGGAGGGGTCGGGGACGGCACCACGTTGGTGGTCGCCCCGCTGCTGGCCGCCGCCGGGCTGCAGGTCGTGAAGCTGAGCGGCCGGGGACTGGGCCACACCGGTGGGACGCTCGACAAGCTGGAGTCGATCCCGGGCATGCAGGTGCAGCTCCCCCTCGACCGGATCACCGAGATCGCCGAGGAGGTCGGCTGCGTCGTGGCCGCCCAGACCGCCGACCTGGTACCGGCGGACAAGGCCTTGTACGCCCTCCGTGATGTGACCGGGACCGTTCCCAGCATGGCACTGATCGCCTCGTCGGTGATGTCGAAGAAGCTGGCCAGCGGTGCGGGGACCATCGTCCTCGACGTCAAGGCGGGTGACGGTGCGTTCATGGAGACTGCCGCGGCGGCCCGTGAGCTGGCGGAGCTCTGCGTGTCCATCGGGGCCGGGGCAGGGCGGAACACCCGGGCGATCGTCTCGGACATGAGCACGCCGCTCGGGGTCGGCATCGGCAACGGATTGGAGGTGGCGGAGGTCGTGGAGACGCTCGCCGCACCCCCCGAGGGGCGGTTCGCCGAGGTGTGTCTGAAGCTCGCGTCGCTGGCCGCCTCGCAAGCGGAGGGCATCAGCGAGCGTGAGGCCCACGACCGACTGGTCAGCCTGTGGACCGACGGGTCGGCGCTCGAGACCCTGCAGCTGATGATCCAGGCCCAGGGCGGCGACCCGGCCGTGTGCCAGCGGCCGCGCGAGGTCCTGCCGTCCGCTCCCGTCCAGGTGCGGGTGACCGCCGCACGGACTGGAACGATCGCACGCATCCCCGCCCGCGCCGTGGGACTGCTGTCGATGCAGTTGGGAGCCGGACGGGTCCAGTCGACCGACGACGTCGATCCGGCGGTGGGCATCGACCTGCAGACCGGCGAGGGGGCCAGCGTTGAGCAGGGGCAGGTCCTGGCCGTCGTGCACGCTCGGACCGACGCCGACGCCGAGGCGGTGGTTGCGCGCCTCGGGGACCTGATCGAGATCGGGGACGACGGCGAACCGGCGCCGACCGTCCTCCACGTCATCTGAGAGTCCTCTCGATAGACTCAGGAGGTCCCATGTCGGCCACCTACCACGTCTCCGTCTCGGCCTTCGAAGGGCCCTTCGACCTGCTGTTGCACCTGATCGCGCGGCGCAAGGTCGACATCTACGAGGTGTCGATCGCCGAGATCACTGATGACTACCTGGCAGTGCTCGCGCAGATGGACACGGTCGACCTGGGCGTGACCACGGAGTTCCTGGTGGTCGCGGCCACCCTCGTCGAGCTCAAGGCCGCCCGTCTGCTGCCGACGGAGGACGATCCCGAGCTCGACGAGTTGGCGCTCGAGGCTCGTGACCTGCTGTACGCGCGGCTGCTGGACTACCGCACGTTCCGGGAGGCGGCCTTCCATCTGCGTGAGCGCCTCGACACATTCGGCGGCTACGTGGCGCGCGAGGTGTCGATGGAACCGCAGTTCGCCGGCTTGAACCCGGATGCCGTGCTCGGCGTGGATCCGACGGGCCTGGCGCTGATCGCCGCCCGCGCGTTCGCCGAGCAGCCCGACACCGCGATCGACCTGTCGCACATCCAGCCGGTCCGGATGACCGTCCGGGAGGCGGCCGGGATGATCCTGGACGAGCTGAGCCGCGGCGACGGCCCACTCTCCTTCGACGAGTTGACCGCCGGCTGCCGACACGTGGCCGAGGTGGTGGTCCACTTCCTGGCCTGCCTGGAGCTGTACAAGCTGGAGCACGTGGACCTCGAGCAGGAGGGCAACTTCGGATCCCTGCGGATCACCTGGACACCGGAGGCGGCCGACGCACTCGGTGGCGCCTACCCCTCCTTCGAGCTCGAGACCTACGACGCCGTCCCCGTCGAGACGACGGAGCCGTCATGAGCGGATCGGAGACTGGCGCGGCGCCAGCGGCCGCGAGCGCCGAGCTGGCGCGGTCGGATGAGGATCCCTCGAGCACCGAGTTGCGGCTGGAGCCTGAACTCCGCAAGGCGCTCGAGGCCATCCTGCTGGTCGTGGATGAGCCGGTCGATGTCGAGTCCCTCGCCCAGGTGCTGGAGGTCCCGCCCGGCGATGTCGAGGACGGACTGCTGGCCCTGGCCGCGGAGTACATCGATGATGGCCGAGGGTTCGTGCTGCGCCGGGTCGGCGGTGGCTGGCGGATGTACACCGACCCCGGGGCCGCCCGCTACGTCGAGCAGTTCGTGCTGCACGGCCGGACCGGGCGGCTCAGTCAGGCAGCCCTCGAGACCCTCGCGATCGTGGCCTACAAGCAGCCGGTGACCCGGTCGGCCATCTCCGAGATCCGCGGGGTCGACGCCGACGCCGGGGTCCGAAAGCTGGTGAGCCGCGGACTGGTCGAGGAGATCGGACGTGAGGACTCGCCGGGGCAGCCGCTGCTGTACGGCACGACCAGCTCGTTCCTGGAGAAGCTCGGCCTCGACTCGCTGGACGATCTACCTGCGCTCCCGGACCTGAGCCCCGGCGGGCCACCCCCGCCGGAACCCGCGCCTGGCGGGTACAAGGCCGCTCGCAAGGAGCTGATCAGCCTGGAGGAGCACGACGGCGCTGTCGCCGGAAATTCGGCCGTGGTCGACCGCGGACTGGACGGTCCCGAGGACGAGGAGATCGACCGCATTCTCTCGTCACCCACGCCCAAGCCGGGGGAGCGGCTGACCGCACTGCTGGAGGACCCGTTCGACGATCACGCTGACGATGACGTGGGCGCCGACGGCGACGGCGACATCGAGGCGGATGCCGAGGACCGGGACGGTGCCACCGATGGCACGTGAGCGAGTCCAGAAGGTCCTGGCCGCCGCTGGCCTCGGAAGCCGTCGGGTCAGCGAAGGGCTGATCGCCGAGGGCCGCGTCACCGTCAACGGCGATGTCATCACCTTGGGCGACCGGGCAGACCCGTCGACGGACGTCATCGCAGTGGACGGCGAACGGGTCCACGTCAACACGGACCTGGTCTACCTGCTGCTGAACAAGCCGCTGGGCTGCGTGACCACCGCCGACGACCCCGAGGGCCGGCCCACCGTCCTCGACCTGGTGCCGCCGACTCCACGCGTCTTCCCCATCGGGCGACTGGACCAGAACACCTCCGGACTGCTGCTGCTCACCAACGACGGCGAGTTGGCACACCGGGTTACCCACCCGCGGTACGAGGTGCCCAAGACCTACATGGTCCAGGTCAGCGGACCGATCCCCAAGCACACGCTGAACCAGCTGACCAGTGGGGTGATGCTGGACGACGGCATCGCCCGGGCACGTTCCGCCAAGGTCAAGGTCGCGGACCAGACCCGCTCCCTGCTCGAACTGGTGCTGACCGAAGGGCGCAAGCGCGAAGTCCGCCGCATGATGCAGGCCGTCGGGCTCAACCTCGAGGCGCTGGTCCGGACCCGGGTGGGTCCCATCCATCTGGGGGACATCAAGCCGTCCAAGGTCCGTCCACTCAACGGCAAGGAAGTCCGCGAGCTCTACGCCGCCGTCGGCCTGGACGGCCGACCGGATCGCGAGTCCGCCCGCTCATGAGCAGCCACGACACGGTCCGGGTGGCACTCATCGGGACCGGCCTGATCGGCGCGTCCCTGGGTCTGGCGCTGGCGGAGGTCGAGGAGGTCGGCAGCGTCATCGGCTTCGACGTCGACGCCGAGCAACTGGCCCAGGCCAAGGCCATGGGCGCCATCACCGACACCGCCGACACCGCCGAGGCCGCCGCCGAAGCTGCGGACGTGGTCGTGCTGGCAGTCCCGCCCTCGCACATCCCCTCGGTGGCCGAGCAGATCGCGGATCACCTTCGACCCGGGACCATCCTCACCGACGTCGGCAGCGTCAAGGCTGAGGTCGTGGCAGCCATGGAGCGTGCTGCTCCTGACGGCGTCCACGTCGTCGGCGGTCACCCCATGGCCGGGTCACACGAGCACGGGGCGGCCCACGCGTCGGGGACCATGTTCGTCGGGGCCACCTACCTCCTCACCCCCACACCCCGCACCGACGCGGCGGCGATGCAACGCCTGAACACCCTGATCGAGGCCATCGGCGCCCGGGTCGTCGTCGTCGACACCGAGGCCCACGACCTGCTGGTCGCCATCGTCAGCCATCTGCCGCAGCTCACCGCGACGACCCTGATGAGCCTGGCGGCCGAGCGGGCGCGACGACAGGACGCCCGGCTGCTGCTCCTCGCTGGAGGAGGATTCCGGGACGCCACCCGCGTGGCCGCCAGCAACCCCGCGATGTGGCTCGACATCTGTCGTGACAACCGCGAGGCCATCGTGGCGGTGCTCGACGAGTACGCCGCCCGGATCGGCCAGCTCCGCATGATGCTGTTCGAGGGCGATGAGGACCGCCTGGTGAGCCTGCTGACGGATGCGCGGGAGGCTCGTCGGTCCTTGCCGGGCAAGGAGAGCGTCTCCGGTCAACTGGTCGAGCTCCGGATCCCCATCCCCGACCGGCCCGGCGCGATCGCGGAGATCACCACCACGGTCAGCGACCTCGGCGTGAACATCGAAGATCTGGGCATCGAACACGCACCGGACGGTCGTGGCGGGACGATGCGCCTGGCCGTCAACGGTCTGCAGGCCGCCGGCACCGCTCATGCGGCCTTGGAGCAGCACGGCTACGAGGTCATCGAGCGGCGTCCGTGAGCCACGCCTACCCCGAGCGGCTGGAGGTCGTTCCCACCGGGCCGCTCCAGGGGGTCGTGCGCGCACCAGGCTCGAAGAGCGTCACGAATCGCCTGCTGCTGATGGCCACCCTGGCATCGGGGACATCGCGGCTCCGTGGGCCGCTGGACAGCGACGACTCTGCCGCGATGCGCGACCTCGTGACCGCTCTTGGCGCCACGATCGACCACGGTCCGGAGGCTGCTGCGCCGACGGGAGACGGCCACGCCGCGCCATTCTGGGACATCATCGGGGTTGGCGGGCAGCCGACGGCCCCAGCCCAGCCGATCGACTGCCGGCTCTCCGGCACCACGATCCGCTTCGGCACCGCGGTGGCCGCGCTGGCCCCATCGCCGGTGACCTTGACGGGCGACCGGCCGCTGCGGGCTCGACCGCTCGGTGCGCTGACCGCGGCGCTGCACACCCTGGGTGCGAGGATCGAGGGCGGGCCGCCGTCGTACCCGCCGGTCACCATCGGTGGCGGGTTGCAGGGCGGCGCCGTCACCGTTGATGCCAGCGGGTCCTCGCAGTTCGTGAGCGCGGTCCTCCTGGCCGCCCCCTACGCGGCCACCGATGTCCACATCACCGCCGAGGGCAGCTTCCCGGCCGCCTATGTCGACCTGACGGCCGAGACCATGCGGCGGTGGGGGGCCGTGGTCGAGCGGCCCGACGAGCGGTCCTGGCTGGTTCGAGCCGGAGTGACCTATCAGGCGCGGACGGTTGATGTCGAGTACGACGCCTCGGCGGCAGCACACCTCTATGGGTTGGCAGCTGCGACCGGCGGTCGCGTGACCATCCCCGGTGTCACCCCCTCGGTCCAGCCCGACTCCCAGATCGGACCGGTCCTCGAGCGGTTCGGCGCCATGGTCGAGCACGCCGGGGATCGGGTGACCGTCAACGCGCCCGCGACGCTGCGGCCGGGCGGGCAGATCCATCTGGCTGCCATGCCGGACCAGGTCACCACCGTCTCCGCCTTGGCCGCACTGGCACCCGGGGTCACCGAGATCACCGGTGTCGAGGTCGTCCGTGGCCACGAGACCGACCGTCTGGCTGCCCTGGCAACCGAGTTGGCCAAGCTCGGCACCACGATCTCCGAGCGCCCGGACGGCCTGGTCATCGACGGCCGCACCACGACGGGAGGGCCGGCGACCCTGGACACCTACCACGACCACCGGTTGGCGATGGCCTTCGCCGCCGTCGCCGCACGCCTGCCCGGCGTCACGATCAACCAGCCGGGCTGTGTCGCCAAGACGTTCCCCGGATTCTGGGACGCCCTGGTGGGGTTGGGCGGGGAGGTTGGGCCAGGGTGAGCCGCCCACCGGTTGTTGCCATCGACGGGCCCGCGGGTTCCGGCAAGTCCACGGCCGCCAAGGCACTTGCCGACCGGCTCGGTGTTCCCCACATCGACACGGGGGCCTACTACCGGGCAGCCGCTCTGGCGGTCATGCGAGCGGGTGTGGATCCCCAGACCGCCTCAGCTGACGCGATCTCCGACATCGTCCGAGCGGTGTCGATCGACCGCATGGGCGGGCGCACCCTGCTCGACGGGCAGGACGTGGAGGCCGAGATCCGCGGAGAGGCCGTCACCGCCCACGTCAGCGCGGTCGCCCGCGTGCAGTCCGTCCGAGACCAGCTGCTCGCCGCCCAACAGGCGGGGATCGAGCGGGACGGCGGCGTGATCGAGGGCCGCGATGCGGCCACTCGCGTGGCACCCACGGCAGACGTCAAGGTCTGGCTGGATGCCGACGTCGAAGAGCGTGCTCGGCGGCGCGCCAGCCAGGCGGGTGAGGCCGACCGCGTCGACTTCCACGCCGACGACCTGGCCCGACGGGACAGCGCGGACGCCGCGCAGATGGAGGTGGCCGCAGACGCGATCGTCCTGGACACCACCCGCATGGCACCGGACGAGGTCGTCGACGCCGTCGTCGAGCTCGTCACGGCTCGTCGGTGATGTGGTTGGGCGTGACGCGGCCCTTCGGTGACATGGTGCAGGTGGCTGCGGTCCTGCAGGCTTCGTGCACCATGTCACCTGAAGTCGTGTCACCTGAAGTCGTGTCACCTGAAGTCGTGTCACCCGAAGTCGTGTCCACTGAAGTCGTGCCACGGAAGACGTCGCGAGGAGAACCGCAACCATGAGTCGGTGGCAAGCCAGGACAACCGGCGGCGCTCGCGTCGCCATCGTCGGACGGCCAAACGTGGGGAAGTCCACCCTGGTCAACCGCATCGCCGGACGACGGGACGCCATCGTGCAGGAGAAGCCCGGAGTGACCCGGGACCGTTCGACCCACGCCGCGGAGTGGATCGGCCGCGACTTCACCCTGATCGACACCGGCGGGTGGACACCCGGCTGGGCGCCGGACCGGACCACGATGGACGAACTGGTCAGCCTCCAGGCCGAGATCGCGACGACCGAGGCCGACCTGGTCCTGTTCGTGGTCGACGCCACCGTCGGCATCACCTCCGAGGACGAGGCCGTCGCCAAGTGGCTGCGCACCTCCGGCATCCCGGTGATGCTCATCGCCAACAAGGCGGACACGCTCAGCGAGGTCGAGACGGCGTCGGTGCTCGGCGAGCTCTACGCGCTGGGCCTGGGTGACCCGACCACGATGTCGGCCCTCCACGGACACGGCTCGGGTGACCTGCTGGATGAGGTGGTGACGCGGCTGCGCGACAGCGGGGCGTTCGACCGTCCCCCGGAGACCGACGACGGGGTCCCCGGGATCGCGCTGATCGGTCGGCCCAACGTCGGCAAGTCGAGCCTGTTCAACCGGCTGGTCGGCCAGGACCGCGTGATCGTCGACGAGGTCCCTGGTACCACCCGCGACCCGATCGACACGCTGCTGGACGTCCAGCGCGACGACGGGGAGGTCCGCACATACCGCTTCATCGACACCGCCGGACTGCGCAAGAAGACGGCCAAGCTCGACTCGACGGAGTTCTACTCCACTGTCAGGACCCGCAAGACCCTGGAGCGGGCCTCGGTTGCCCTTCTGCTCCTCGACAGCGCCCAGAGCATCGGCGAGCAGGAGCAGCGGCTGGCTCGCGAGATCATCGACTCCGGCCGGGCTGTCGTGCTGGTCCAGAACAAGTGGGACTTGGTTGACACCGACCGACGGCTGGCCATCGCCAAGGAACGGGATCGGCTGCTGCAGTTCCTCGACTTCGCCCCGACGCGCCGCATCTCGGCGCTGACCGGACGGAGCGTCAGCAAGCTCTTCGGCGATATCGACCGAGTCCTCGACGCGTGGAACTTCCGCGTTCCGACCGGTCGTCTGAACCAGTGGCTGTCCGATGCGGTAGCCGCCACGCCGCCGCCGCTCGGCCGCAATCATCGACCGGTCAAGATCCGCTACGTGACCCAGGTCGACACCCAGCCGCCCCGGTTCAAGCTGTTCACCAACCAGCGCCTCGAGCCCGCGTACCTGCGCTACCTGGAGCGTCGGCTGCGCGAGCGGTTCGGGTTCGACGGCACCCCGTTGCGGCTGGACACCGCGATCCGGACCAACTGGGAGGACCGCGACCCGACCTGAGCGGTGAGGCCGGGCTGGGCTGGTTACTCGTCCACCGGTGCGGCGGGGTCGACCGGGCAGCCAGGTGTCCCGTTCCACAGCAGTCGTGGGACGCTGTCGTCGGCGGTCTCCGAGGCGGCCATGGTGACCCCGCCCTGCGTCTCGACCGGAGAGACGGCCGCAAGCGTCAGGACGAGCGGACGCCCGGGTGCGAATCCCTGGGTGAAGTACTGCTGGTAGCCCGCAGTGATGTCCAGCGTCACCGTTCCGGTGGTCTCGAACAGGGCGGTTGCCATCGGGGTCTGCGTGGCCCGCAGGTCGCCGTCGATCGCCTGGTTGTCGACCACACCGACCGGGTCGTCGATGGTTGAGGCATACACCCCGACCTCCGTCGCCGATGCCACCTCTACCGCCGTCAGATTCAGGTTCATCAAGGCCATGCACGCCGGGGCGCCGGGCGGGATCTCGAACGCGATGACGGCGGAGTCTGCCGGGTCGTCGGAGAGCACCAGCACGGGCTGATCGACGTCTGCCACGATGTCGTTGACGAAGAAGTCGGCAACCGGTGTGGCCGCCCCGTCGGTCACGGGACCGGTCGGAGGCTCGAGGGTCTCGGGCGCCAACTCGGCGTCCGGGATGTCGAGCGCGTCCTCGTCTTCCTCCGGCTCGTCTTCCGTCTCCGGCGCGAGGATCGAGCCACTCGCGTCGAACTCGATCATCTCACCAGCCGCCTCACCCAATCGGGGGAGTGCGTAGTTGACAACAGCCAGCAGGCCGATGATGGCCAGCGGCCAGCGCAGAATCGTCCAGACACGGGCAAAGGTCATGGGCAGTGATGCTAACCGGAGCCTGGCGCCGTCACCGTCACGTGCTGTCGACACCATGGACAGGGAAGTCGTCCGATCACGGGCGTGATCGTGAAGTCGACCCGGGCCCGCATGACCTTGGTGCACGCCGGGCATGGGGCGAACATCGGGACCGATTGCAGGGGAGGACGGTTTCGACTCATCACACGGGACCGTAGGGCCGGGGTGCGACACCGGCTTCACGGCGGTACGACGTGCCCGGCGGAGCGTTAGGCTCCGGGCGGTGAGCACCACCGCCACCACCGCCCCGGTCGGCAGCAGCGCCGCCGCGGAGTCCGAGCGCCGTGCCGACCTGGCGCGGATGAAGCAACGCGCCACCGGGCTTCTGGTGCTGGTCGCGGCGGCGTGGCTGATCTTGCTGATCACCACCGAGGACGTGGGTTGGGCCGGCTACGCCATCGCGGCCGCCGAGGCCGGCATGGTGGGTGGCCTGGCCGACTGGTTCGCCGTCACCGCGGTGTTCCGGCATCCGCTCGGGTTGCCGATCCCCCACACCGCGGTCGTCGCCGCCCGCAAGGACCAGTTCGGAGAGACCCTCGGTCAGTTCGTCCAGGAGAACTTCCTGGCACCGGAGGTCGTGGGGGAGCAGCTGCGGCGCGCGGACATCGCCCGGCGCCTGGGTGCGGTCCTCGTGGTGCCCGACACCGCGGAGACGGTGGCCGGGCACGTCGCCGAGTTCCTCGGCCGGGTTGCCCGCAACGCCCGGGACGACGACGCCATCAGCCTGATCGAGACCGAGGTCCGCAGGCGGCTCAACACCCTGGACGTCGCGCCCACGGTCGGACGGTTCCTGGAGGTGCTGACCGTCGGTGGTCACCATGAGGAGCTGCTGGACGAGCTGCTGGGGGTGCTGGACACCTTCCTGCTCGAGTCAGAGCCGGCGCTGCGAGACCGCTTCGTCGCCGACGCGCCGTGGTGGCTCCCCGAACCCATCGACGACGTGATCTTCCAGCGGCTCTTCACCGGTGTGCGCAACATCCTTGCTGGCGCCGCGACACCGGGGGAGGACGGCGACGGCGTCCGGGAGCAGATCCACGCCTCGGTCGACGACTTCGTCACCCGGCTGCGTTACGACCCGGTCTTGATCCAGCGAGCCGAGGAGCTGAAGCAGGATCTTCTGCAGAGCGAGCAGGTCAGGCAGTGGGTCTCTGCCGTCTGGGAGGAGATCAAGGGCCGGCTACAGGCCGAGGCGGCCCAGCCGGAGTCGGTGCTCCGTGCCCGGCTGACCAGCGGTGTCGTGTCCGCGGGGCAGCGGCTGGTGGACGACGACGCCACGGCCGACCGGGTCAACCAGCTGGCGGTCCAGGCGGCTCGGGCGGGTGCGGAGCAGTTCAAGGACGAACTGGCCGCCCTGGTCTCGGAGACCGTGTCCCGCTGGGACAGCGAGGAGACCAGCGACCGTCTGGAGCTGCTGCTCGGCCGTGACCTGCAGTTCATCCGGATCAACGGGACGGTCGTCGGCGCTGCCGCCGGCCTGGTGATCCACCTGGTGTCCCAACTCACGGGCTGAGAGACGCGGACGGCCGCCCGCTGATGGGGGCGGCCGAGTCGGGTCGCAGGTGCGACGATGTGGTCGGGACGAGAGGATTTGAACCTCCGATCTCTTGTCCCCCAGACAAGCGCCTTGCCAAACTAGGCCACGTCCCGGTGGGGACGGGAAAGCGTACCCATGCCAACTCCAGACCGCACACCGGGGACCCCGCCGACGGCGGGGCCGCCGGGCGAGCACTCCCCGCCGCACCCGCCGAGCCAGGGCCCTGGACCGGGGCCGGGGTACCCGCCGAGACAACACGGCTCCCCACCGGGACAGCAAGGCTCCCCACCGGGACAGCAGGGCTCCCCAGCATGGCAGCAAGGCTCTCCGCCGGGACGGCAAGGTTCCCCAACCGGGTATCAGGGCTCCCCACCGGGGTACGCAAGCTTCCCCGCGGGGCAGCAAGGTTCCCCAGCCGGGCCGTACGCGGGCCCCGTCGGCCCGGCGGGCCACCCCGGCTACGCCGACCATCCCGGCTACGCCGGCCATCCGGGCCCTCCCGCCTACCCTGCCGTCCAGCCCGCCCACTGGTCCGGCGCGCGCATGTTCTTCATCACCTTCGGGTTCGCCGTGCTCGCCGGCGTCGTGGTCGGCGCCGTCACGGGTGCCCTCGTCGGCGGTGGTCTCGGCGCACTCTTCGGCGCCGGGGTCAACGAGTTCGGTCAACTCGGGGCGCCGACCCCATCACCCACCGAATCGGTCGCGGTCGCGCTCGTCTTCGGCATCATGATCGGCGGGTTCGTGGGTTTCGGTCTGTCCCTGTTCTACGGCGCGATGGCCGCAGGACTGGCCACGGGCCTGCACACCCGCCTGTCAGCGGGCACGGCCGGCCTGATCGCGGCCGGCGTTCCCAGCCTGATCTTCGGTCTGTGGTCCCTCAGCGGCTTCGGCACCGACCCGATCCAGGCCGGCGTCACCGTCGCCGTCATCGGCATCACGATCATGTTCCTCCCGCTCTTCCTCGTCACGTTCAGCACGATCCGCCGGTCCCAGCGGGCCGCAGCTGGCATCCCTGGCTGACACCCGGCGTCCTACACTCGGCCGCCATGGTGCGACTGTTCGATGCCGGGTTGCAGGAGGACCAGCCCGTCGTCGTCCACGACAAGGTCTGGACCGTCGCGAACGGCATCACCTTCGTCCGGCTGCTCGGACTGCCGCTCTTCGTGTGGCTCATGCTCGGTCCGCAGGCCTACGGCATGGCCTTTCTCACCCTGGCCGTGGTCGGCGCAACCGACTGGGTCGATGGGTACGTCGCCCGACGGTTCGACCAGGTCACGCGGCTCGGCAAGCTGATCGACCCGCTCATCGACCGGGCACTCCTGGCGACCGCGGGCCTGACCCTGGCCGCCGTCGGGTTCCTGTCGTGGTGGATCATCGCGGCCATCCTGTTCCGGGATGTCCTGTTGCTCGGCGGCGCGCTCGTCGTCTTCGGCACGAACCCGGAGATCCCCGTCACCCGCCTCGGGAAGTTCGCGACCGCCAGCCTGCTGATCGGCGTCCCGGCCTTCCTCCTGGCGGGCATGGACTGGGGTGGCGCTGCCGCGTTCGGCGTCGTCGGGTGGGCCGCCACCGCCGTTGGGCTGGTCAGCTACTACGCTGCAGGGGCCCAGTATGCCAAGATCGCCCACGGCATGACCGGCCCCGACCAGCGCCAGCCCGACCAGCACCAGCCCGACCAGCACCAGCCCGACCAGCAGGAGACCCCGTGAACCCCGAAGACCTCGCCTACACCTCTGAACACGAGTGGCTGCGCATCGACGGCAACCGCATCACGGTCGGCATCACCGACTACGCCCAAGAGGCGCTGGGCGATGTCGTCTACGTGGACCTGCCCGCGACCGGGACCGAGGTCGAGGCCGGCCAGCCGTTCGGTGAGGTCGAGTCCACCAAGAGCGTGAGTGACCTCTTCGCGCCGGTCTCCGGCACGATCGTGGAGCGCAACAGCGCGCTCGAGTCCAGCCCCGAACTGGTCAACTCCGATCCGTACGGGGACGGCTGGATGGTGGTCCTCGAGGTCTCGGACGACGCCGAACCGGAGACGATGGGTGCCGCCGACTACACCGCGATGGTGGAGGACGCGTAGCCCGCTGAGGGCGAGAACCCACGGGCGCTGGGCCCGGGCAGGCTTCGCGCGCGCCATCACACCCCGCTGCTACGCTGCACCTCCAGCCGGGTTCTGGCCCGGACACCGCGCATGGGGCGCCGCCCCGACTGACCCTCCGGATCCTCGGTGAGACCGCAGATGTACTGCACCCAATGTGGCAACAAGAACCCCGACGGCGCGAAGTTCTGCGCCCAGTGCGGGTCTGCCCTGGGCGCATCGGCAGACGCCACCACCGGCATGCTGCCGACCAGCGTCGAGGACCTCACGCCCGACTCCGGCCCCCGGGTCGACGACGGCACGATCCGCCAGGAGCTCTCACCCGGCACCGCCCTGCTGATCAGCGTCCGCGGGCCGAACGTCGGGGCACGGTTCCTGCTTGACAAGGCCGTGGTCACGGTCGGCCGTCACCCCGACTCGGACATCTTCCTCGATGACATCACCGTCTCGCGTCGCCATGCCGAGTTTCGTCGGACCGAGACGACCTTCGCCGTGGTGGATGCCGGCTCGCTCAACGGGACCTACATCAACGGCTCCCGGTCGGACGAGAAGGCGCTGGCCCACGGCGACAACGTCCAGGTCGGCAAGTTCCGCCTGCAGGCCGTGATCCCCGCACCCGCCGACGACGCACCACAACCGGACCGGGCGTAGCGCGACGATGCCACCGAGCAGCGTGCGAGGAACAGCCGACGGGCCGCAGGGGTTCACGATCGGTGAGGTCCTGAACCAGCTCAAGGAGGACTTCGAGGACATCACGATCTCGAAGATCAGATTCCTCGAGTCCGAAGGGCTGATCTACCCGGACCGAACCGAGTCGGGATACCGGATCTTCTCCGAGGACGATGTCGACCGGCTCCGGTTCATCCTGACCGCCCAGCGCGACCACTACTTGCCACTCAAGGTCATCCGCGAACAGCTGGACCGCCTGGATGCCGGGGAGGGGCTGGCAACCGGTCCTGGCCCGGCACCGCCGCCCGCGCTGGTGTCCGGGACGGCAGAGGACGACGAGGAGCTGACGCCGACGCAGGTCGCCCTGCAGATGGCGAAGGCGGTCGAGAGCGCCGCTGCTGGCACCGACGCCGCGGTGCTGGATGCCCCCACGGCGGCCGTCGAGCTGACGCTGCGCGAGTACTGCGAGGCGACGGGGCTCGACTCGGCCCAGGTCCGGGCGCTCCGCGAGTACGCCATCGTCGGTGATCCCGACGACGAGACCGCCCCCTTCGATGCCGACGACCTCCTGACCGGCCGCGCTGCACGTGAGTTGTTGGCCCTCGGCCTCGAACCACGCCACCTCCGCATGTACCGCCAGTTCGTCGACCGAGAGGTGGCGCTGTTCGAGCAGTTGGCCACACCGCTGCTCCGACAACGCAACCCCGAGGCCCGCCGCCAAGCGGGGCGGCAGCTGGAGAAGCTGTCCGGGCTGACCTCACGCCTCAAGCGATCCCTGCTGTCCCGCGAGCTGCGCCGCTACGTCCGCGGCGCGTGACACCCGCTCACACGAGGTCGGCCCGAACGAGGTCGCCGATCCGGGTCGCACGTGTGGCCGCCGCCCTGGTGGCGCTCACGGTGCTGGCCGTGCTCACGGGCTCAGGAAGCATGGCTGCCGCCCAGGAGGGCGCAACGCTCGAGGCGACCACCACGCCATCGCCGTCCGCGGGATCTGCGACACCCACCGACGTCGATCCGAACGCACCAGCGGCCGTACCCCCGCTGCCGACCGACGCTCCCCTGCAGTCCGGCCTCACCCCGGAGCAGGTGGCCGCCGCCACGATCCCGGGGCCACGACCGGACCCACCGACCGTCACGGCCACCGGAGCGGTACTCTTCGACCCGGCTGACGGCGTGCTGCTGGCCGCCGTCGATCCCCGGACCGCCCTCCCGATGGCCTCGACCACGAAGATCATGACGGTCATGCTGGCGCTCGAGGCACTGGAGACCGGTCAGGTCGGCCCCGAGGTGACGGTCTCAACGGCCGCCGCCGCCACCGGTCAGCTCCCCGGCGTCGCCACGCTCGGACTTCGGGAAGGCGATGTCGTACCGCTGCTCGACCTGTTGGCTGCCGATCTGCTGCAGAGCGGCAACGACGGTGCCGTCGCCATCGCCGAACACGTCGCCGGGAGCGAGACCGGGTTCGTGGCGATGATGAACGCCCGAGCCGCCTCGCTGGGACTCGAGGACACCGGCTTCGTCGACGCCTCCGGTCTCTCCGACGATCCCGCCCACCGCGCAACACCGCTGGACCTGGCGCTCCTCGGTCAGGAGGCCATGACCCATCCGTCGTTCGCGGCGTGGGCCGGCTCGGCGTCGCTCGACGTGCCTCCCTTCGGTGTCCTGGAGAACCGCAACGAGCTGCTGACCCTGTACGAGGGGACCACGGGGATCAAGACCGGGTTCACCAGCCGTGCCGGGCTGACCCTGGTCGCCAGCGCCGAGCGTGAGGGACGGACGCTCTACGCCGTGGTCCTCGGCAGCGAGGATCGGGTCAGCGACACGATTGCCCTCTTCGACCACGGCTTCGGTGACTACACACGGCCGATCGGGGCCGCGCCCGACCAGCCGGTTGGCGTGTACCGCACCGGCGCCGGGGACGTGTCGCTGTCGGTCGCGGAGCCCCTGACCCGCACCGTCGGGACCGGCGCGACACTCGAGACGCTGATCCGGCTGGCACCGGACGTGACGCCACCCATCGCGGCGGGCACCCCGCTCGGCGAGATCGTCCTGCTCGTCGAGGGTGAGGAGACCGAACGCCTGCCGTTGCTCGCTGACCAGGACCTTGCCGATTCGGCGCAGGGGAGCCCGAACCAGGTCGGGGGCCCGAGCACGGTCGGGCTGGCCGTTGCCGACGCCCTCCGGGCATTCGCGCGCCTGCCCGAGCGGCGGGCTGCGGTTGGTGCAGCGCCCCCGTAGAGTGAGGTCACGATGATCGAGCTGGAATTGGTCGGGGTCAGGGTAGAACTACCGCAGAACCAGCCGATCGTCCTGCTCAAGGAGACGACGGGGGAGCGGTTCCTGCCGATCTGGATCGGTGCGGTGGAGGCGACGTCGATCGCCTTCGCCCTTCAGGGGGTGGAGACCGCACGCCCCATGACCCACGACCTGATCATCGACGTCCTGGGTGCCCTCACCGTGACCGTGGAGCGGGTGGTCGTGACAGAACTGCGGGATGGGACCTTCTACGCCGAGATCATCATGACCGGCCCGACCGGGGAGACCGTGGTGTCCTCCCGGCCCTCCGACGCCATCGCCGTGGCCGTGCGTGCCGGAGTCCCCGTCTTCGCCGACGAGGACGTCCTGGACGAGGCGAGCATCCTGATCGATGACGCCGACGAGTCCGAGACCGAGGTCGAGAAGTTCAAGGAGTTCCTGGACACCGTGACGCCCGAGGACTTCGCCCCGTAGGCGGGTCCGACGACGCCGAGGCTTGACGGCGGGGCAGGACAGCCCGTACCGTCAGCTGACCACACACATGTAGTTCTCCGAAGGCGGTTCTGGACGGACAATGGCAGCGAACCGGTACACCCGCAACATCCCGCTTCCGGGCATCAGTGACGGCCGTTCGGGCTATCGCGGGCCGGCGGTGGCCAAGATCGTCGGGATCTCCTACCGGCAGCTGGACCACTGGACGTCAACCGGGCTGGTCGTGCCCAGCGTCCGTGATGCCGAGGGGTCCGGCTCGCAGCGGCTGTACGCCTTCGAGGACATCGTCCGCCTCAAGGTGATCAAGCGGCTCCGCGATGCCGGTGTGAGCCTGCAGCGGATCCGCAAGGCACTCGACGAGGTGGTCCAGCGAGGACTGTCTCTCGAGGAGCTGATGTTGGCCTCCGACTCCGCCGGCAACGTCATCGCCGTCGACGACCAGCAGCAGGCCATGGACCTGCTGATGAGTGGTCAGGGCGTCTTCTTCATCAGCATCGACCCGGTCAGCGAGGAGGTCAGCCGCGAGGTCGCCGCCATCACACCCGAACGAGCCGAGCCGGCCGTGATCATGCCGCTGAACCGGGACCAGGCGATCTAGACCAGCGCAGCCGGATCTAGTCGGGCAGGGCCTGCCGCGGGCCGGTCTCCTCGATCATCAGCACCGACTCAGTGCGGGTGATCCCCGGCATCGTGCGCAACTCGTCGACCAGCAGCCGGCGCAGCTCGTCCACCGAGGCCACGCGGGCCATGATGAAGCCGTCGTAGGCACCCATCGTCAGCCCCCAGTGCTCCACGCTGCTCATCGAGTCCAACTGCGCCCGCAGGGTGTCCAGCTGTGAGTGGTCCACACCGAACAGGACCAGCGCCGCAACGGGCAGGCCGACCTTGGCTGAGTTGATCCGCGCGGTGTAGCCCCCGATGACCCCCCGGTCATGCAGCTTGGTGATCCGGCCGTGCACGTTGGTCCGGGAGACGTGGACACGGTCCGCCAACTCAGTCAGCGTGATCCGGCCGTCATCCCGCAGCGTGCGCAGGATCCCCATGTCGACATCATCCATTCGGCAACCTTACCGAACCAGCTTCCCCGGGTTGGCGGCCTGGCAGATCGGTCGACCACCTCCAGCCCTGGACCGGTCAGGATGCCTGGGGCGGCCCACACTGCGGGCCGGTGGAGGTCTCGGTCACGGTGTCACCCGAGGGGATCGGTGCCTGGCTCTCGACGGGAGTCGGGCGTCCCTCGCGAATCTGGCCCGGCGACCAGGACACCGGGATCCGCTCCGCGTCCGGGTCGCCCAATGTCACGGTCAGCACGCCGGTCTGCTGGGTGGCCGGCGTCCGCGCGTAGAAGGCGAAGTTCCCCAGCCCGTAGGCCACCACGGTGCCATCGATGCTCACCACGCCCTGCAGCACGTGGGCGTGATGTCCCGCGATGACGTCGGCACCCGCCGCTGAGAGCGCCCGCGCGAGGATCTCCTGGTTCGCGTCGGGGCACACGTGCCGTTCTCGACCCCAGTGGATGGTCACCACGACGTGTTCGGCCTGACGGGCCGCCTGCCGCACTGCCTCGATGGCGAGGTCGAGGTCGTACGCCGAGGCCAGACCGGGACCGTCCTCCGAGGCAGCCCAGTCGATCCGCGGCATGACGCGGGTCAGGCCGACGACGGCGACCGTGCGGCCGCCGATGTCGAGGACCAGCGGCGCGTAGGCCTCAGCGGCGTCCTCGCCGTACCCCACGACCTGCAGGCCCGCTGACTCGGCGATCAGGACGGTCTCACGTGCCCCCTCGTAGCCGTAGTCCAGACCGTGGTTGTTGGCCATGCTCACCACGTCGACACCGGACTCGGCCAACGTGGTCGCCAGCGCCGGCGGGGCCTGGAAGACGAACAGCTTGTCGTCCGGTGATCCGGCCGACCCCACGGGGGTCTCCAGATTGGCGATCGTGATGTCGGTGTCGCTCAGGCGGGGTGCGAAGGCGTCGAAGGGGTTCTCACCGGTCGCGAGGGCATCAGCGATCGGCGGCTCGCCGTGTACGTCACCGACGAACGACACCGTGACCGGCGGTGCGTTCGACGGGGTTCCCTCAAACGTCGGGGCCGGCAGTGGCTGCAGTGTCGCCAACGGGTCGACGGCTGGTGCGAGCGCGAAGTCGGGGATGGTCGGGGCCGGCCGCGCCCCGGTCGCCACGTCCACGTCGTCCGTCGAGGCCTGCTGGAGGAGCACCGCGATCAGCAGCAGCGCGGCAACGCTCGCCAAGGCCAGCAGCCCCTCGGTCCGTCGTCTGCTCACCACGGCATTGTGCAGCGTCGGTCCGGTGGTCGCCGACAGGCGCCTCCAGGGAGCGCGAGTCCGCGGACGGCAGTCGACGGACGGGCTACTAGCATGCGGACCACATGAGTGAAGCCATCGGCGATCTGCCGGTCCAGGTCGTCCGCCTGGACCCCGAACTGGCACTGCCGACCTACGCCCGACCCGGCGACGCCGGCCTGGATCTGCGAGCACGGGAGGACGCGGTGATCCGACCGCTGGGTCGTGTCCTGATGCCGACCGGTGTGGCACTGGCGATCCCCGTCGGCTACGTCGGCCTGGTGCACCCGCGGTCGGGGCTCGCCGTCAGGCAGGGCCTGTCGGTGACCAACGCGCCAGGAACCATCGACGCCGGATACCGGGGCGAGGTCATGGTGCCCCTGCTCAACACCGATCCGCAGACACCGATCACCATCCACCGCGGGGACCGGATCGCCCAACTCGTCGTGCAACAGGTCGCACAGGTGCGCCTGATCGAGGTGGCGGAGTTGGACGCTACAGATCGCGGAGCGGGTGGCTTCGGCTCCTCCGGCTGATCCGTTCCGGCCATCGTGCGCCGGTTGCACGCCAGATCGCGTTGAGGCAGACTTCGTCCCCTGCGCGGATGTAGCTCAGCTGGCTAGAGCATCTCGTTGCCAACGAGAAGGTCGCCGGTTCGAATCCGGTCATCCGCTCTGGACCTGCTCGCCTCCCCCGTGGAGGGAACGAGGAGATCCCAACCCCCGGCAGAGCCCCCGACGTCTTCGGGGGTTCTTCTGGTTGTGGGCCGGGCCGTGACCGGCGTGACGCCGTCAGCGCTGGTGCTTGCGAGGCCCCTTCGAGCGGGCGCCCTTGCTGCGGTGACGGTGCTTCGGACGACTCTGCTTCGAACGGCTTTGCTTTGGGCCGCCCTGCTTGGGCCGACCCTGCTTGGGGCGACCCTGGTCGGAGCCACTCTCCGTGGCTGGTGGGGAGAACGAGCCGTCGACGGTCGGGGAGATGGACAGTGACCGGCGAAGCGAGCCTGCGTCGTCCTCCATGTCGCTCGGCACCACGGCGACGACGGTGCCGTCGGCCCCGGCGCGGCCGGTTCGCCCCGATCGGTGGGTGTAGTCCTCCGCCGTCGCCGGCAGGTCGTAGTGGATGACCACGTTCACATCATCGACGTGGATGCCCCGAGCAGCGATGTCGGTGGCGACCAGCACCTTGACCTCACCGGTGGCGAATCGCGCCAGGGCTCGCTGCCGCTGGTTCTGTGACCGGTCGCCGTGGATGGCTGCCGCGCTGTGGCCGGCTTTGCCCAACTGGCGCGCCAGGCGATCGGCGCCGCGCTTGGTCCGGGTGAAGACGATGGCGGAGTTGTGGCGGTCCAGCACCTTCTCGGTGGTGGACCGGCGGAGCTGTCGGTCCACCACGTGCCAGGTGTGCGTCACGGTCCCCTTGGCCACCGGCGTGTGGTCGACGTCGACGCGCACCGGGTCGCGCTGATAGCGCCGCTCCAACGCGCCCGTCGTGTCGTCCAGGGTCGCAGAGAAGAGCAGCAGTTGACCGGCCCTGCATGCCGTTGCGTCCAGTAGGCGGGTCACGTCCGGGATGAAGCCCATGTCAGCCATCCGGTCGGCCTCGTCCAGCACGGCCAGCGAGACGTGGGACAGGTCCAGATCGCCGCGCTGCAGCAGGTCGAGCGACCGGCCGGGACAGCCGACGACGATGTCGATGCCGCGTCCCAGGGCCGATGTGTCCTTGGTGATCGACGTGCCGCCGATCAGGGTGCGGACCCTGAGATCGTTGTGGTGGGTCAGCGGTCGCAGGACCTCGGTGATCTGCAGTGCGAGCTCACGGGTCGGGGCAAGCACCAGCCCGACGGGGTGTCCGTCACCGCGCTGCATCTGCGACAGCGGCAGCGCGAAGGCCAGGGTCTTGCCGGAACCGGTCGGGGCTCGTCCGCAGACGTCCCGGCCGGCGAGCCCGGCGGCGACCGTATCGGCCTGGATCGGTCGGGGCGTGTTGATGCCGGAGCGACGAAGCGTGCGTGCGATCGAGGCGTCGACGCCGAGGTCGGCGAATGTTGGAGTTGTCACAGGTGAGTCCTTCGAGTGTGCGCAGGAGGTCGCGGAGGCCGGTTCGGCCGAGCGCCCGGGGCACGTGGCGTGCGTCGAGGTGTCTGCGCGGGGAGGGGCCGGGCCCTTCGCGTCGAAGGTCTGGCCCGCGAGGCCGGATCGGCGTCGCGAGCTCTCCATGATGCCGCGCCGCGGCCGCTCTGCTGCCTGTATCAAACGGGCGGCTGGCGCGCTGCGACAGATTCCACTACCGTAACTTGACCAACTTCAGCAACTCTAGCCACATCAGCCACCTCAGTAACAGACCTTTCGCCGATTCAGGAGCCACGGTCATGACCGCAGTTGCGTGCACTCGTCCCCACCTGCCACCGCGCGTCTGGCGCTCCGGCAGCGGCGCGGGACTGATCGTCGGCCTTGCTCTGGGGGCACTGCTCATCGTCCCGTCGACGGCGCAGGCGTACGAGGTCGAGTCCGGCGACACGCTGTCCGAGATCGCCGCGCGCAACGGGGTCTCGACCCGGGCGCTGGCCAGCGCCAACGGGATCGACGATCAGGACATCATCAGGAGCGGACAGCAGCTGACGATCCCGGGTGCGACGGGAGGCTCCGTCGCGGGTGGTGGCCAGCACACGGTCCAGGCCGGTGAGACGCTCTCGCAGATCGCGGCGCAGCACGGCGTCAGCACTCGTTCCCTGGCCGCCGCCAACGGCATCACCGACCCTGATCTGGTCCGCAGCGGCAGTACCATCAGCCTTGATGGCGCGGCAGTCGCGCCGTCGTCGGGCGGATCGGGCTCGAGTTGGTCGTCGTCCAATGCACCGTCCAGTGGCACCGCCCGCCAGTTGATCTCCGAGGCCGCGGCCCGCCACGGCTGGGACCCTGCCATCCCGCTCGGGCTGGCCATGCAGGAGTCCGGGTGGAACAACTCCGTCGTCTCCTCCGCCGGCGCCCGAGGGATCATGCAGGTCATGCCCGCGACGGGGGAGTGGGTCGGCCGCGTTCTGCTCGATCGGCCCATCGACCTGGGCGACCCCTCCGACAACACCGCGGCCGGGGTGGCCTACCTCGATCACCTGTACAACCGCTTCGACCGGGACCTCGAGCGCACCTTGGCCGCCTACTTCGAGGGGCAGGGCAACGTCCAGCGCCGCGGGCCGTCGGAGGCCGGGCTGCGGTACGCCGCCAACGTGATCGCTCTGGCCGAGCGCTACCGCTGAGCACTGCACCACGCGGTGGGCGGACGGCCATCGTCGTCGTCCTCCTCACCGCGCTGCTGACCGGTTGCACCGACGAGGCGGTCCCGTCGAGTGGCGGGCCGGACGCCGAGGTGCTCGGTGAGACGCTGGTGGAGGTATTGGGAGGCCTGGTCGCCGAGCAGGAGGCGGCCGGCGTGGCGGAGGGACCGCTCGGACGTGCGGTGGAGACGTGCCCGATCCTGGACCAGGAGGCGCTGGACGGTCTCGGCATGGTGTTGGGGGTCGAGCCAGGGACCGTGCAGGTGCTCTCCGCCCAGATCACCACCCCCTCGGCCAGTCCTGGCGTCACGTGCGCGTTGCGCGTCTCCGATGCATCCGCCGGGGCGGTCGTGGTCGGCGCCGTGCCCACCGACCAGAGCCTGGAGGAGGTCGTCGCCGAGCTCGAGGCCGCCGACTTCAACCTGGCCGGTGAGGGCGGCGCGGACGGACTGCCTGACAGCGAGGTCGTGCTGCTCGACTCCACCCGCTTCGACGCCAGCCGAGCCGTCTGGAGCCGACCGGGACTGGCCGTCAGCGTCACCGGCAACACCGACGTGGTGGCCGACGGTCAACTGCTGACCCTGCTGGCCAGTGCTGTTGAGGAGGTGCAGCGCATCCTCAGGTGAGGTGCACACGTCACCGACCTGTGGATAGCCGGGCACAGTCTCCGGGCCCATGCGGTTCCATGGGGCGATGCCTACCTACCGTTCCCACCCGCCACCTCCCCGGCTGCTCGGCCAGATACAGCGGGAGGTCCACCACAGCTTGGCGTCGGGGCGGGCACTGACGACATCGGCGATCCGGCACCACCTGGCACCGGTGCTGGAAGGAGACCTGCCGGCCACACCGTGGCTCGAGGTGCTGCTGGCGGAAGACGTGATGGTTCAGCAGGTCGGGCGGGCCGCCTGGGTCCACGTCGGCGCGGTGCTCGACGGGAGGGTGTTCACCTGTCACCTGGAGGGTGGCGCAACCGCGGACGCCTCACAGCAGGTGCGCGATCTGGACGACCTGGCTGCGATACGCCGTCGCTACTCCGGCTGGGGGCGGATACCGCTCCGGTTCGCGCGCGCGACGGGGTGGTTGGACGACACCGGCCGCCTGTGGTCGCCGACGGCTCTGCCGACTGGTCCGACCGCACTGGTCGCCACCGTCGAGGGTGTGGTTCTCGGCAGCGCGGAGATCGACCTGGCCGCCGACCGCCACCTGGGTCGCGCGCTACGACGGTTCGCCGCAGAGAGCCCGGCGATCCGTGGCAGGCAAGACGGCGGGACGGAGGCCGGCGGCCCGACGAATGCTGGCCCGACGGATGGCGGCCCGACGGACCGGATGGCGGTTCTGTGCCGGGTCCTCGCGGCCGATCATCGCCTGGCTGTGACGCCCACACGTCCGCTCAGTGAGTGGCCGCTGCAGGTACCGTCTCGTGCGGCATGACCGACACCCACGCGAGGGCGCTGCGACGTCGCGGCGAGCCGCTGCCCGACGCGCTGATCGACCCGCATCCACAGCGGGTGGCCGCCCTCGGGCAGGAGGACGCGACTCTGCAGGCCCACCGGGCCGCGGTGCGGGATGGGCTGGACGGATATCTCGATCCGTCGACCGGACTGTTCTGCTTCACGGCCGTCTACCACTGGGACAAGGGGAGCTGCTGCGAGCTGGGATGTCGGCACTGCCCCTGGCTGGACTCAGACGCCCGCCTCCGCCAGACGCACATGCACCAGGACTTCGATGACGATTAAGGTGTTCGCATGATCTTCCCCGCACGTGAACTGTCCGTTCGGCTGGCGCTGTGTCTGGCGCTCGCGCTACTGGCTGGTCTCATCGCGACCGCGCCGGCGGCCGCAGTCGAGGACGTCACGACCAACCGGCTCGAAGGGCCCGAACGGACCGCGACCGCCGCCGAGATCGCGCGTGCGGCGTTCCCGGACGGCACGACCCGGGCGGTTCTGGCCACCTCCGTCGAGGCCCCCGACGCCCTCACCGCCAGCGCCCTGGCCGGTGCCACGGATGCCGCCATGCTGCTGCTGCAGCCCGACCGCGTCCCCGGCCCAACGGCCGACGCGCTGCGGGACCTCGGTGTGGTGTCGGTGACCATCGTCGGGGGACCGATCTCGATCAACGAGGACGTCGCGACCGAGTTGGCGGAGGACTACGACGTGCGCCGGATCTTCGGCGAGGACCAGTACGAGACCGCGGCCGCCGTCGCCACGGAGGCGCTGACGGAGTCGAACCTTCCGGTCATCGACGGCCAGCGCACGGTGATCCTGGCCAGTGGCGAGAACTTCCCCGACGCCCTGGCCGGCAGTGCGGCGGCTGTCGCCGGCCCTGTCCCGGTGCTGTACGCCGAGACCGACACGCTCACGGATAGCACCCGTGACTTCCTGGACGCCCAACCGGTTGAGCAGGTGGTCATCCTCGGCGGCCCGGTGGCCGTGGCGCAGTCCGTTCAGGACGAGCTGGAGGATCGGGAGTTGAGCGTCGTCCGGCTCGGCGGCGGCGATCGTGTCGAGACGGCGGCGATCGTCGCGGAGTGGACCTCGGAGAACTTCTCCTTCCAGCAGGAGACCGTGCTGTTGGCCCGGGGCGATGACTTCCCCGACGCGCTGACGGCGGGACAACTGGCCGGCCGCTTCGGACGGCCGCTGGTGCTCTCCGCCACACCACGCATCCTGCCGCCTGTGGCGGAGCAGTACTTCGCCGACGGCTGCGAGACGATCGAGGTTGTGACGGCCATCGGTGGGATCAACGCCGTCGCCGACGACATCCTCAGCGTTGCCGAGGTCGCGGCGGAGCAGTGCAGAATCGGTGGTGGCACACCGGTGGACGGACAGTACGTGGCCACCCCGGCGGAGCTGCAGACCGAGACACTCGTCGTCGACTCCATCGTCTTCAGCCAGCTGGGATCCACGACCAGCTTCGACGCGATCATGCTCCCGTGTGCATCGGTGACCACCTCCTCCACGGGCACCACGTTGGCGCTGGACGACGAGGGTGAGGTCCGGGGCTACGGCTCGACCCAGACCTCGTCGAGTCTCATCACCGGCATCAACGGTGCCGACGTCGACAACGTGGCCTTCACCCAGGGGGTCGAACCTGAGGACGGTGAGTTGTCCGTCGAGGTCTCGGCGTTCGACGACGACTGTGCCGTGGTGATGCTGATTCCCGCTCAGGACAGCGAGACCATCCCGGTCGACGACGAGGGCGCGCCGACCACGGACTTCGGCGTCTCGTTCGTGACCTTCGGCTCACCGCCGGACCCCGGCCGAGGCCCGGATCAGGTCTACACCATGGAGCCGACGGAGCCACGTGTCGTTGCGCCCGGCACGGCGACGGAGGTCGTCGTCACCGGCCGCTTCGACGGTGAGGACATCACCGCCGACCTGGACCTGGTGTTCTTTCCCTGCGAGTCGAGCAGCGTGCTGACGAGCGACGTCGACCGGTTCGACGACGACGACCGTGACCGCGGAGCCGACGGCTTCGGGGAGAGCGACACCGGCAACGTCATGGCCACCGCGGTGAACGGCCAGGCGATCGACCCCGACACCGTCGTGGGGAACCTGCAGTTGGATGCTGAGGGGCAGATCCGCATCACGCTGGAGAGCGACGCTGCCGACTGCGCGACGATCACGGTGATCGACGGCAACGGCAACGGGAAGTTCGACATCACCGCCGACGGTGTGCCCATAGAGGAGTACGGCGTCACGCAGGTGCGCTTCGAGACGTAGCGCCCTCAGGCTCGGACGGTGACCACGGTGGTCATCAGACCGGTGGCGCCGTTCGGGAAGGGCGGCTGGCGTTCATCCGTCTGCACCTCTCCGGTCGTGCTGGTCGCGCGGACCGTGACTCGGTAGTTGCCGGGCTCTGACACCGACCACGGGAAGCGCCACTGCCGCCAGGTGTTGTCGTTCAGCTCCTCGGCGAGCTCGGCGGGTTCCCACTCACCGTCGTCGATGCGGATCTCGACGGCCTCGATGCCGTGCGGCTGGTGCCAGGCAACACCCGCCACCATCACATCCCCCGCCTGGATCGACTGCGCCGGCCGGGGAACGTCGATCCGGGACTGCAGCTTGATCGGCGCCTCACGATCCCAGCCGCGCTCCACCCAGTACTGATCGAAGGCCTCGAAGGTCGTCAGCTCGATCTCACGGATCCACTTGGTGGCCGAGACATACCCGTACAGGCCGGGAACGACCACTCGGGCGGGGAACCCGTGGGCGGCTGACAGCGGCTCACCGTTGAACAGCAGCGCGAGCATGGCCGGACGGCCGTCATCCAAGGTGTCCACCGGGAAGCCCGTGGAGAAGTCACCGTCGTCACGGCCCACCAACTGGTCGGCGCCGTCCTGGACGCCCGCCTCCTCCAGCAGGTTGGTCAGCGGAACCCCGGTCCATCGACCGCTCGACACCAGCGAGCCGCCCACCTCGTTGGAGACACACGTCATGGTGATGTCCGCCTCGATCAGGTCGTCGCGGCGCAGGAGCTCCTCGTAGCCGAACTCGAGTTCGTTGTCGACCATGCCGTGGATGCGCAGGCTCCACTCGTCCGGGTCGATCTGCGGCGTCGCCAGCTCGATGTCGATGCGATAGAAGTCCTCGTCGGCGGTCTGGAACGCCTCGAGGCCCTCGATGTCGAAGCTGACGTCGTCCGGCAACGGCGGCAGGGGATCATCCACCACGCCGAGCGGCCGCGTCGCGGTCTCGGTGGTGGTGTCGGCACCGCTACTGCCGGTCCCCGACCCGATCTGGCTGGCGATCGCATCACGGCTCTCGTCGATCGCGCCCTGCCGCGCGTTGATCAAGGCCCGGCCGGTGCCGACGGCTGCCGCAGATGCCGCAACCAGGCCACCGGACAGCGCCAGGAACGACCGGCGGCCGGAGCTACCGGCGTCCGATGTTCCCTCGGTCTCGGATGCAGCCGTGCTCTCTCGGGGCGCCGTTCGGAGCAGCAGGGTGATGACGGGGATGCCGACGGCGACGGTGATGACGCTCGGCACGCTGGAGGCCAGGCCATCCTGCACCGTGGAGGCCGCCACGCCGACGACGCCGAACGCCACGATCCCGGACCAGGCGATGGCGATGCGCTTGCGCCCGAGGACGCCAAGGACTGCGCCGAAGATCAGGGTGATGATCAACGTCCCCATGATCAGCGCCAGCTTGTCTGCCGTACCGAAGACGTCGATGGCGAACTGCTTGACCGGCTGAGGCGTGTAGAAGATGAAGCGGTCCCCGACGGCTTGGACGGGGGAGTACCAGGAACGGACCAGGCCCGCGGCCAACTCGCCGATCGAGAGCGAGGCGATGGTGGCGAGCAGGCCGGCGAGAGCGGCGTAGCGGCGTGTAGTGGTCATGTCACCTGTTGTTCGTTGCGGAGGATGCCGACGATTGGTCGTCTCCTGGCGGTGGGCGCGTCAGCTGCGCTTCAGCGGCAGGGTCCATCGGCGGGGCTGTTACCGTGAGGCTTCCCGATCGACAGGGTTCTTATCGGCAGCTCGGCGGCCGGCCTTACCCGGTGGCGCGACGTCGTGGTGACCTCACGCGGCTGGACCGACTGGAGGAGGCAGGTCAGCAGCTCTGGGGGAAGCCCTGGCTCGCGTCGACGTCGTCGACCAGCCAATCCTGGCCCGCTGCCGGGATCAGCGTCCAGCGCAACTCCCAGCGGGAGCAGGTCTGGCCATCCGGGCCGAGCTCGGCGCTCTGGTTCGACTGGAAGCGGATGATCACACGGCGTCGGGGGCCATCCTCGGTGACCTGGAGCAGCCGGGCGTCGCTGATCGTGCTGGTCGAATTGCCGTCGGCGAATCGGGTGAAGGTCACGCGGTCGCGCAGGGCCGGCGAGTACAGGTCGAAGGCGTCGGCGTACGCACCCTCGTTGATGCCGGCCCCCCAGCGTCCGAGCACGGAGGCCAACGCCGGAGCGTCGGGGTGGTCGGCCGTGATGTCCACCGGTAGACCAGCGGGCGGCGGAGGGTCCGGGGGTGGCGGATTCGGGGTCGCGGGTGGCGTCGTCGGTGCCGGCGAGGTTGGTTCATCGGGCGGCGTCGGTGTCGACGGGGGTGTGGACGTCGCGGTTGGCCCGCTGTCCGGGGCGGACGTCTGTGCCGCGGACGACGGGGTTCCCGTGGGCGCGGGTCCTCCAGCGGGTGCGATGGCTTGTTCGAGCTCTGAGTTGTCCTGCCGGTCGAGGGCCAGGTACACCCCGCCGCCGGCCAGCGCCGCCAGGAGCAGCAACGACACCACGACCGTGCCCCACCCAGGAACCCTCGAACGCTTCACCGGAGCCGGCGTGCCGGACTCGTAGGCGTAGGACGGGTAGGGGTCCGGCGACCCGCTCGGCGTCGTCTGTCCGCGGGGGTCGGGGGTCATGGGCGTGACCGGCGGTGGGTTGGCGACGACCGGCGTCGTCGGGGTCGTCGGGGTCACCGTGAGGGGCGCCTGGTCCGGCGACGTCACGACCGGCGGGATGGCCACCGGCGGGAGCGCCAGGGTCCGCTCCTGCTCGGTGCCCTGGTCAGAACCCTTGGGCAGCACCATCGGCACGTCGCCGGCACCAACCGTGCGACGTGCGGCCTGGAGGTCCTGGCCGAGGCGGACGACGGAGGGCGTTCGCTGCTCCGGCGACCTGGCCAGTCCCCGCGCCACGGCTGTCGCCACCGGCCCGGGAACGCCGAACTGCTCAAGGCTCGGTGCGTCGTCGCGCATCATCCGGGCGACCACCTGGGTGAAGGACTGGTCGTCCGGCCGGACGAACGGTGCGTGACCGACGACGAGGGCGAACGTGGTCGCGGCCAGCGCGAAGACATCCGTCAACTCATCGGGACGACCACCATCCAGGAGTTCGGGCGGGGAGTAGGCGACCGTGCCCGTTATCTTGCCGGTGGCCGTCATCGTCGACACGTCGCCACTCGTCACGCTGGCGATCCCGAAGTCGCCCAGGACGGGCGCGCCGAACTCATCCACCATGATGTTGTCCGGCTTCACGTCGCGGTGGATGATGCCCGCCCGGTGTGCGGTCCCCAGGGCGCCGGCGATCTTGATCGCGATGGCGGTCGCCTCATCCCACGACAGCGGTCCCTCGGTCGCCAGCCGTTGTCCCAGGGAGCCACCGGTCATGTACGCCATCACCAGATACGGATGTCCGCCCTCGGTCAGCCCGGTCTGGTGCAGGGTCACGATGTGTGGATGGGTGGAGAGCTGTCCCGTGGTGGTCGTCTCCGTCTCGAACCGGCGGCGGGCGACGGAGTCCAACTGGGTGGCATCGACGCTCAACACCTTGATGGCCACGTCACGGCCGAAGCCCTGTTGCGGTGACCGGTACACAACACCGAACCCACCCCGCCCGATCGGGGTCAGGTCGTCAAAGCCTGGGATTCGATGTGGGGTGGCCATGCCGCGACAACCCTACGGCCGCTCGACTTCGGAGGTGGCGCACACCTGGTGCAGGGTGTGCAATCGTCAGCGACGGCGGACAGCTGAGCCAACGTTACCACACGCCAACTCGTCTCCGTGCGTCTCCACGATGTTGTGGACAGCTCCGTGGGGTTCTCCACACGCTTGCCCCATGGCCTCCCCAGCGGGGCCTGGGGCAGACGTACGGTCCACGACCATGAACGTTGCACAGGCCCTTCGCCGACTTCATCTGCAGGCACGTCATGAGCCTGACGAGGCGACGCTCCTGGCGCTGCTCGTCGACCTCCTCAGCCAACTGGACCCCCAGGAGTGCCGAGCCGTCATCCGCCACTCGTACTGGCGGCTGCCCGAGATTCCGACGGGCATCCTGGAGGAGGCAACCGGTGGCGCGGACGCCCTGCTGGCGGCCGCCGGCCGAGGACCGATCGAGGGGGAGTGCTCTCGCTGTGGACAGCCGCTTCGGGCCCTGACGCGCGACCAGCACCCCCCGCCCGTGTGTCGGCCATGCACCGCCGTCCCGAGCACCGACCAGGGACGACGTCGAGAGCCTGTCGTCCGGGCGCCACCGACCGCCTGGGAGTACGAGCCCCCTCCGGTCCCGCATCGCTCCAGCGAGGTGACCGTGCTGCTGGCTGACCGGCGCCGGTGGGCGGAGGACTACCCCGACAACGTCGTGGCGTAGGTGTGATGGAGGCCTGCAGCGCGCCCGACGTGGCGGTGGCCCTACCCTGGATGCCGTGGATCGGGAGTTGATCGTGCTCGGAACAGCCAGTCAGGCACCAACCCGAGAGCGCAACCACAACGGGTATCTGCTGCGGTGGGGATCGGACGCCGTGCTGGTCGACGCCGGCGAGGGGACGCAGCGCCAGATGGTCTACGCAGGCGTCAAGTCGAGCAGCATCAGCCACATCTGCCTCACCCACCGACATGGCGACCACACCCTCGGACTGCCCGGTGTCCTTCAACGAATGGTGCTCGACCAGCGTCGCGACCCGGTCACGGTGATCTACCCCGACGAGGCAGAGCGTCACGTCGCGGCCCTGCTGAGCGTCGCCGATGTGGGGGACGCGGTTGAGGTCATCCGACGTCCGCTTCCCACCTCCGAGTCGTCCCGTGTGCCGATGGCCACCGGGTCGACGATCGTTGCCGTGCCCCTGGACCACCGCGTCCCCACGTTGGGGTACCGCATCCAGGACGAGGATCAGCAGCGGTTGGACGCCGACGGTCTGCGGGCCCGAGGGTTGTCAGGGCCACCGGTCGGCGAGCTCGTCCGGACGGGGCAGGTCACCGTCAACGGGGAACGCGTCCATCTCCGTGAGGTCAGCGTGACCCGTCCCGGCCGCTCGGCGGCAGTGGTCATGGACACCAAGCTGTGCCCGGGAATCGCTGAGCTGGTCGCTGATGTGGACCTGGCGGTGGTGGAGGCCACCTATCTCCAGCAGGACGAGGAACTCGCCGAGGCCTACGGCCATCTCACCGCCGAGCAGGCGGCTCGAGCGGCGGCCACGGCTGGGGCGCGGCGCCTGGTCCTGACCCACTTCTCACAGCGCTACCCCGATCTCCGCTGCTTCGCCGACGAGGCTGCGCCGCACCACCCGGACGTGGTCATCGCCCGTGACCTCGACCGTGTCCTGGTACCGACTCGGGCCGACCGGCAGCCAGGGGCGGATCACGAGCCAGCTCAACCTCTGGTTCCCAGCGTCGACAGGTAACCGATGGATCGTCGATCACCAGCTCACCTCGGGGTCGCACCGACCGCCGCCGTGTCCATCAGGCAGTCCGTCGGTCACGCCACGGTGCTGCCCGTCCTGCTGTCGCTCCTCCTGCTGCTCGCCGCCGTCCCCGCTGGCGCGGTGGAGGCGACTCACTCGACCGGGGCGGCGCAGGGAACGACGGAGGTCCGCCGTCTGGCCGGCCCCAACCGCTATGGCACGGCCGCCGAGCTGTCCCGAGACGGCTGGGCCACGGCTGCGTCCGTGGTCGTCGCCGATGGCGGATCGGCGTTCGAGGCGCTGGTGGCCGGGCATCTGGCAGCCCGTCTGGACGCCCCGCTGCTGCTATCCACCCCACCGAGCAGCGGCCTGCCCGCACCGACGGAGACCGTCGAGGAGCTGAGGCGGCTGGACCCATCGCTGGTCTATCAGATCAACGACGCCGTGCTGCCCGCGTTGGACGAGGAGTCCGTCGAGGTCCAGTCGGTACGCGGCTCCTCGCCGGCCACGCTGGCCGTCGCTGCGCTCCGAGCTGTCCCGGGCCCGCCCGGGCTGCCGACCGTGGTGGCCAGCAGCGCCGTGTTCGCCGACGCCCTCTCGGCTGCCAGCCTGGCGCCGGCCCAACTGCTGCTGACCGCCCCAGACCAGCTCCACCCGAGCAGTCGGGCCTACCTGGCCGAGGCGGACGCCGCCGAGGTCCACGTCATGGGCGGTCCGGCTGCGGTGACTGAGGAGACCGTCGGCCAGATCACGGCCCTCGATCTCCCCGTCAGCCGTGTCGCCGGGCCCAACCGCTACGCGACCAGCGTGGTCGCGGCCGACGTTGCGGGTGCGACAGCGACACACCTGGCCGTCGCATCGGGGCAGGACTGGCCTGACGCTGTGGCGCTGGTCCCCTGGGCCGCACGCCGCGATGCTGCCGTGCTGCTGTCCACCAAGGCGGAGTTGCCGCCCGAGGTTCGCGACGCCCTGGGACCTCCCACAGGATCCGATCGCCCCCCGCTGGCGACGATCGAGGACGTCGCAGTGGCCGGGGGCACGGTGGCGGTTGGCAACTACGTCGACGACCAGATCACGGCCCGACTGGCTGGTCAGCCCGATCCGGGTGCTGCTGCAGAGGTCCGTGCGCTGACCATGGAGGAGCGTGCCGCGATGACCGGTGTGTCGTGGCGGCCCGGATGCCCGGTCGGCTTGGACGACCTGCGGGTGGTGCAGGCGCGCCGGTGGCTGTTCGACGGAACGGTCGCAGATGGCGGTCAGCTCATCGTCCACGTCGACGTCACCGCGGACGTCACGCAGGTCCTCCAGCGGATCTTCGAGGCGCGCTTCCCCATCGCCCGGATGGAGCCGGTCAGGCGGTACGCCGCGGATGACATCGCGTCGATGGACGCCAACAACACCTCGGCGTTCAACTGTCGAGTGGTGGCCGGGACCACACGCTGGTCAGAGCACGCGTTCGGCCGTGCCGTGGACATCAACCCGATCGAGAACCCCTACGTCGGTCGCACGGTCGTCCTGCCCGACGCTGGCCGCGCATACCTCGACCGGAGCGACGTGCGCCCGGGCATGATCATCCGCCCCGGCCCCGTCGTCGCGGCTTTCGCCGAGGTCGGCTGGTGCTGGGGAGCGGACTTCAGCAGCAGCGACGACTACCAGCACTTCAGCGAGTCGGGCCGCTGAACCCAGGCCGGGCGAGCAGGGCCCTGACGCGGGCATCCAACGCCAGGCCCCCCTGGACGGACGGGCCGATCAGCAGGGCGAACACCACCGTGCCCACACCAACGGTCCCGCCCAGCACCCACCCGATGCCCAGCGCCGAGAGTTCGATGACCCCACGGACCAGCGAGATCGGCACGCCGGTGAGGCGGTTCAGGCCGGTCATCAGACCGTCACGTGGTCCGGGGCCGTGGTTGGTCCCCAAATACAACCCGGAGCCCACGCCCACCGTCACCACACCGAGCAGGAGGTAGGCGGTCCGGAGAACCAGACCCTCCGGGTCGTCCAGCACGAACAGCGTTGCGTCGATGGCGATCCCGATGAGGAAGAGGTTGAGGACGGTTCCGATCCCGGGCCTAACCTGCAGCGGAATCCAGATGAGGAAGATCACCACGCCCGTGACGATCGTCGCGACGCCGATGGTCATCGGTGTGCGCAGCGCCAGTCCCTCGGCGAAGACCGTCCAGGGCGAGTTCCCAAGCGTGGACAGCACCATCAGGGCCTCACCTACGCCGAAGAGGACCAGCCCGAGGATCAGACGCGTGAGACGACCTGGGGACGTCCGCCACAGCGTCTCCTGCCCGCGCCGGGTTTCGGGATCGTGCGCACCGGACGTCCTCGCCTCGGTCTCTGCTCCAGACATGACGTGACGATAGGTCCTGGCCCGCAGCCACTCCGCCACCCACTTGCGGGAGCGACGGCCCGGACGGACGGGCTCGCACGATGACACGCGGCAGTAGAATCCGCCACTGTGAGCTCGCCGACCGCCGATGGGTTGCACTTCGCCTCGACGGCGGGGCGGTGGGCGATCGCCGCAACGGTGGCCGGCTCTGCCGTCGCTCAGATCACCGGGACCGTGGTCAACGTGGCGCTGCCGGACATCGCGCGGGGATTGGATGCCGGCACCACCGGCGTGCAGTGGATCCTGAACGCCTACATGTTGACGCTCGCGTCGCTGATCCTGATCGGTGGCGCGCTGGGTGACCGCTTCGGTCGCCGGCGGGTCTATCTGCTCGGCACGGTCATCTTCGGGGCCTCGTCAGTGGCCGCGGCGCTGGCTCCTACGCTCGGCGTGCTGCTGGCGGCCCGGGCCGTGATGGGCGTCGGGGGCGCGCTGCTCACGCCCGGCAGCCTGGCGATCCTCGAGGCCTCGTTCGTCAAGGACGACCGCGCCGCCGCCATCGGCGCCTGGTCGGGACTGGGCGGGGTCGCAGCGGCGATCGGGCCGCTTCTCGGCGGTGTGATCCTCGACGTCGCCGGGTGGCGGTGGCTGTTCGTCCTCAACGTGCCCGTGTGTGTGCTCGCCATCATCTGGACCACGCGCCATCTGCCCGAGAGCACCGACCCGGATGCGACGGCGCACCACATCGACTGGGCCGGCACGGTGACCGGGGCCCTGGGACTGGGGTTGCTCACCTACGGCCTGATCGGTCTGGGCGGTGGCGTATCGCTGACCGGCGTGACCATCGTGGTCGCCGGCGCCGCCGTCCTGGCGCTGTTCGTGGAGACCCAACGGCGTGGTGAGGCCCCGCTGGTGCCGCCGTCCATGTTCGCCGACCGCGTGTTCGTCATCGCCAATGCCCTCACCTTCGTCGTCTACGCCGCTCTCGGCGGGGTGTTCTTCCTGCTGGTCGTCTTCCTTCGGCAGGTGCTGGGGTACTCGGGGTTCGAGGCGGGTGCTGCAACCCTGCCGGTGACGCTGCTGATGTTCGCGCTCAGTGCCCGGTCCGGCCGGCTGAGCAACCAGATCGGCCCTCGCATCCCGCTGACGGTCGGGCCGCTCCTGCTGGCCGGCGGGATGCTGCTGTTCGGACAGTTGGATGATGGGAGCAGCTACACGACCGGGGTTCTCCCGGGCGTGCTGCTGTTCGGGTTCGGGCTGGTCTGCCTGGTGGCGCCGGTGACGGCGACGGTGCTCGCCGCCGCGGACGAGCGGCGAGCCGGCCTGGCGTCGGGGGTCAACAACGCGGTGGCGCGGACGGCTGGGCTGATCGCCGTGGCCGTCCTGCCGGTGGCCGCAGGGCTCGGGCCCGATGCGCTCGAGTCCGTCACGGCCCTGACCGACGGCTTCGGTCAGGCGATGACGATCTGCGCGGGCCTGGCCGTCGCGGGGGCCGCCCTTGCGGCGGTGGGGTTGCCGGGCTCCCTGTCCGTCTCACGGCGGGACGACCGGGTGCCCGAGGCGCACGAGCATCCGCACACCAGCGTGGACTGCCCGGCTCCTGCCCGCCGCGACCTGGCGCGGGCGGGGACTGACCAGCCCTAGCCCTGGCCTGCTGAGTCGCCCAGGGCCTTGACGGTCGCCAACGTGTCGACCTCCGACGGGTCCTTGTCATCGCGATAGCGCAGCACCCTGGCGAAGCGCAGCGCCACGCCGCCGGGATACCGCCTCGAGGTCTGGATGCCGTCCACCGCGATCTCCACGACCTGCTCCGGACGCACGTGGACGACGTGCTTGGTGCGCCGGACCTCGAGCGACAGGAAGCGCTCCGTCTGCCAGGCCAGCATCTGGTCGGTCATGCCCTTGAAGGTCTTGCCCAGCATCACGAACCCGTCTCCGTCGCGGGCGCCGAGGTGGATGTTCGACAGCCACCCCGTTCGTCGACCGGAGCCCCACTCCACCGCCAGGACGACAAGGTCCAGCGTCTTGACCGGCTTGACCTTCCGCCACGCCTTGCCGCGCCGTCCCGCGGCGTACGGCGCGTCGAGCGACTTGACCATGACCCCCTCGTGACCACGATCGAGGGCCGCGGACAGGATCGCCTCCCCGGCATCCGCGTCGTCGACGATCTCACTGGGAATCCGCTGGGCCTCGTCTAGGAGGCGATGCAGGATCCGCCGCCGCTCGGACAGCGGGTCATCGATCAGGTCGTCACCGTCCAAGTGGAGGATGTCGAAGAAGAAGGGGGAGAGGCCACGCTCTTCCACCTCGTCGGCCGAGAAGGCGCTCATGGTGTCCTGGAACGCCGACGGACGGCCATCCGGGCCGACGGCCAGGACCTCACCGTCAAGGATGAGCTGGCGGGCGGGCAGAGCGCTGACCACCTCCACGACGGCGGCGGAGCGCTCGGTGACGTCGTTCAGGTTCCGGGTGAAGACCCGGATGCCATCGTCGGTCCGGTGTACTTGGATCCGCGCGCCGTCGAGCTTCCACTCCACCACGGCCGTGCCCATCCCCTCCACGGCCTCGCGGACCGACGCCGCGGTCGAGGCGAGCATCGGCTGCACACCCTGCCCCACAGCGAGCCGGGTCGCCTCCAGCGCGGCGCGGGCCGCCGCAGGCCCGCCGTCCCGCCACGACGACACCGCTGCCGTGGCGGTGCCGCCCAGATCCGCAGACAACATCACAGCACGTCGCACGACCGTCTCGGGCACCTCGGCTGCCGTCGCGACCGCCTTGGTGACGACGCCAGCCGACGCGCCCAGGCGCATCTCACCCAGGATCAGGCGACGGAGGAAGTCCTGTTCGTCGTCGGTCGCCCGGCCGAAGAGCTCATCGAGCACGGCCCGACGAGATCCGACGGAGCCCGGGCCGCCTGCCGTCGCCAGCTGGTCCAGGGCGGCGTCGACGTCGCCCAGGCGAAGGGTCGAGGTCGGAGCGGGGTCGACGTCGATGTCGTAGACCGACGCCCACCCGACGTCCAAGCGCCGCCTGCTCGGCTCGCCGGCCAGGTAGGTCGCGACGAGGGCCACGTCCTGCTCGCCCCCGTTCCGGGCGGTACCCCGCAGCAGGTCTCGGATCAGCGCGACCTTCTCGTTGCGCCCCGAGGTGGCCGCCACCCGCTCCGCGACCGCCACCAGCTGTGCCAGTGCGGTCACGGCAGGCGCCAGTCGATCGGTGGCGCACCCGCGGCCTCCAGGTGCTGGTTGACGCTCGAGAACGGTCGTGACCCGAAGAAGCCACGCGAGGCGGACAGCGGCGAGGGGTGGACGCTCTCGATCGTGGGGGCGTCGAGGAGCCACGGCTTGGTGTTGCGGGCGTCGCGGCCCCACAGCACGCCCACCAGGGGCTTGTTGCGCATGGCCAGGGCCCGGATGGCCTGCTCGGTGATCGGCTCCCAGCCCTTGCCGCGGTGGGAGGCCGGGTTGCCAGGTGCCACGGTCAGCGATCGGTTGAGCAGCATGACCCCCTGATTGGCCCACGGCGTCAGGTCACCGGTGGTCGGCGGCGGGTGCCCGAGGTCGTCGGCGTACTCGGTGAAGATGTTCTGCAACGATCGGGGGAGGGGTTGGACGTCCGGGTGGACGGAGAAGGACAGGCCCATGGCGTGGCCGGGTGTCGGGTAGGGGTCCTGACCGAGGATGAGGACCTTGACGTGGTCGAAGGGGATGCCGAAGGCGGCGAACACCCGATCGGGGGCCGGCAGGAACGAGCGGCCCTCTGCGATCTCGGCGCGCAGGAAGTCGCCCATGGCAGCGATCGCGTCGGCGACCGGCTCCATGGGTTTGGCCCAGCCCGGTCCGAGCACGTCATCAAGGGGGCGAGGTGGCACCCGGCGCACTCTAGTGCGTCCCCGTGTCAGGCCTCCAGCAGCGCCAGTATGTCGCCGGTGGGTTGGTCGAGGGGACCATCAGGCTCCACCGTCAACCCGATGAGTTCGAAGTCAGCCGTGACGGCGAGGGCCTCACCGTCGGTCAGCTGACCGACAGGCGCCGGCACTCCACCGTCGATGGTCCACAGCGCGTAGATCTCGTCGTCGCTGATCACGGACAACCCGTCACTGACCACCACAGCTGCGCCGTCGCTGACCGACAGCACCGCGTTGAGCGTCCCGCCACCCTCGACGTCGACCGTGACCTGGCGGGCATCGTCTGCGGCCACGACGGCGGCGATCTGATCGGCCTGCTGCTCGATCGAGTCAAGCCGCTCGTTCAGGTTGGCCAGCGACACGGCCAGCACGACCGCCACGCCGGCCGCAACCGCGCCGGCCCCGAGCGCCAGTCGGGTCCAGACGCCCGTCGCGCCACGTCGGTCGTCGCGGTCGCGCGCACGGTCCGCCAAGGAGATGACGACGTCCTCGCGGTCCGGCTCAGCTGTGGCCTCGGGCTGCTCGGAGCTCAGGTCGTGCTCGACGACGAGATCGGACTCCTCGCCGATGACGGCGACCGGACCCGGAACCTGCCAGGTCTCGTCCACCGCGGCCATGACACGGCCCTTGAGGCTGGCCGGGGGCGCCTCGGCAGCGGTCTCCGCCAGCGCGGTCAGGGCGTCCCGAAGCTCCGCAACCTCAGCGGCGGCCTCGGGCGAGGTCGACAGGTACTGCTCCACGGCGGCTCGCTCCTCAGCGTCCAGCGCATCCAGGACGTAGGCGCCGATCAGGTCGTGTTCGGGAGGCAGGCTCATGAGCTGGCCTCCATCGCGTTTCGCAGTCGGATCAGCCCGTCACGCATCCTGGTCTTGACCGTGCCCAGCGGCGCGTCCAGGTCGATCGCAACCTCCCGGTACGTCTTGCCGCCGAAGTAGGCCAGCTCGATAGCCTGGCGCTGCACGTCGCTCAGGCTGTCCAGGGCCTCCCGGACCTGCGCGGTCTCGAAGCGGTGTTCGACTTCGCTGGCGACCCGGTCGAAGGGCCGATCGGTGTCCCGGCGGGCGACGCGCTCCTCCCGATCGCGGGACGACTGCTCCGAGCGCACCCGGTCGACGGCTCTGCGGTGCGCCATCGTCAGGATCCAGCCTCGGGCGGACCCGCGGTTGGTGTCGAATCGCGGCGCAGTTCGCCACACCTCGGTCAACACGTCTTGGGTCACCTCCTCGGATTGGGCAGGGTCACGGAGAACTCGGCGGATCACGCCGAACACCTGTGGTGCCATCAGGTCGTACAGGGCTTCGAATGCTGCGCGGTCGCCTGTTGCCACCACGGTCATCAACTGGTCGGGGTCATCAGGAGACGGAGACTGCATGACATCCCTGGCCGGTGGCAGGGTTTCAGCAGGCCCTGACACTGGTTCGGCGCGGGGTGGGTCCCCGGATTGGTCTCCCTGCACGTCGGTCAGCGTATCGTCACGCTGCGAACATGGGGTCGATGGCCGGATCGCTGCCCACGCTGCCGATCACCGAGGTCCTGGACACCCTCGGTGAGGCCGTGCGCCAGCAGCCGAGGGTCGTCCTGCACGCTCCGCCCGGCGCTGGCAAGACCACGCTGGTGCCGCTGAGCCTGGTCGAGAGCCCCTGGCACACGGGACGCTGCCTGGTGCTCGAACCCCGCCGGATCGCGGCTCGGGCAGCGGCCGAACGGATGGCGGAGCTGCGGGACGAGCCGGTCGGCGGCACGGTTGGCTACACCACCGGTGACGGCCGGTCGGTGTCGGCCGCGACGCGCGTGGAGGTGATCACCGAGGGCGTCCTGGTGCGCCGCATCCAACGTGATCCGGCGCTTGAAGGCGTCACCTCGGTGATCCTGGATGAGTTCCACGAGCGCTCGATCGAGGCCGACCTGGCGTTGGCGTTCGCGCTGGAAGCGCAGTCGGCGCTCCGCCCGGACCTTCGCCTGCTGGTGATGTCGGCGACGCTGGAGGCGCAGCGGGTTGCCGATCTGCTCGAGGACGCCGCCGTGGTGCAGAGCCTGGGCCGGTCCTATCCGGTCACCACCGTCCACCGACCCGTTCCCAGCGGCCGGGAGTTGCCAGCCGGCGTTGCCCGGGCGACCGTGCAGGCACTGGATGAGCACGAGGGGGACGTGCTGGTGTTCCTGCCAGGCCGATCGGAGATCGAGCGGACCGTGCGTGAGCTGCGCGGCCGTGTACCTGAATTCGATGTCCGGCCGCTGTATGGGGCGTTGCCGGCCGAGGAGCAGCGGAGGGCGCTGCGCCCGGGTGGAGATCGTCGCCGGATCATCGTCGCGACCGACATCGCCGAATCCAGCCTGACCGTCCCCGGGGTCCGGATCGTCGTCGACGGTGGGTACGTCAGACGCCCGGCGTTCGACCCCTCCTCCGGCATGTCCCGACTGGTCACGACCCGCGTCTCGGCCGCCGCCGCAGACCAGCGGCGCGGGCGAGCAGGGCGGGAGGGCCCCGGGCTGTGCCTGCGGCTGTGGGCCGGGACCGAGGCGTTGGTCGCCCATCCGGCGCCCGCGATCGCCGAGGAGGATCTGACGGCCACCGCGCTCGAGGTCGCGGCGTGGGGCACACCCGTGGAGGACCTGGCGCTGCTCGACCAGCCGCAACCGGCCAGCTGGGACGCTGCCGAGCAGGTGCTGGCCGACCTCGGGGCGACCACGGACGATGGCTCGCTGACCGACCACGGCCGTGCTTTGGTCGACCTGCCACTTCACCCCCGCCTGGGCCACATGGTGCTGACCGCGCCACCCGCGCAGCGGAGGACGGCGGTCCAGGTCGCCGCACTGCTGGGCGAACGGGACATCCTGCAGCGACGCGACACCGACCTGGGCCTTCGGCTCCAGGCACTGCGCGGAGCCCCGCCCGGCGATGTGCACCGCGGCGGCCTGGCTCGGGTCATCCGGGGCGTGCGGCGGATCCAGCGCCTGGTCGACCGCGCCGGCGCGTCCGCACCGTCGTCAGCCGAGTCGGCCGCCCCGTGGCCCGACCGTGGCGACGAGGTCGGACGACTGGTCGCCCTGGCCTACCCCGACCGGGTTGCGATGGCCCGCGGCGAACGAGGCTCCTTCGTGATGGCCGGTGGCCGAGGGGCCCGCCTGCGAGACGGCGACGCGCTGGCCGGTGAGGAGCTGATCGTGATCGCCTCGCTGGATCGCGGCGCACAGGAGGCCCGGGTGTACCTCGCGGCCGCCCTGGATCCGGCCTCGGCCCGCGACATGGCATCCGACGTGGACGTGGTCAGGTGGGGCCGCCGACGCCCGGACGCCGATCCCGACGTGATCGCGGAACGGCAGTTGCGCTACGGCGCCGCCGTGCTCTCACGGACGCCGCTGCCCGACCCACCGGTGGATCAGGTCCACCGTGCGCTGCTGCAGGGCATCGCCCAGGAGGAACTCCGACCCCTGCCGTGGACGGCGTCGACGACCCACCTGCGGGACCGGCTGCGCCACCTCAACCGGGTTGACCCCGAGGCCGGGTGGCCAGCGATGGACGACGAGACCCTCATCCGTGAGCTGCCGGAGTGGCTGGGGCCCTTCCTCACCACGGCCCGACGCCGTGCAGACCTCCAGGCCATCCCGTTGCGGGACGCGCTGCTCGCCCGTGCGCCCCATGCGTTGCAGGCCCAGGTGAGCGTCCATGCGCCCTCCCGCGTCGAGATTCCGACAGGGCGGGAGGTGCGGCTGGACTACACCGGCGAGCGACCGGTGCTCGCGGTCAAGCTGCAGGAGCTGTTCGGCCTGGACCTGACGCCGACGGTCGGGGGGGAGCCGGTGCTGGTCCATCTGCTCAGCCCCGCGGGTCGGCCGCTGCAGGTCACCGACGACCTCGCCGGCTTCTGGCGGGGCTCCTACGCCGCCGTCCGAGCGGATATGCGTGGCCGCTACCCCAAACATCCGTGGCCCGAAGACCCGCTCTCCGCCAGACCGACCGCCAAGACCAAACGCCGGAGGTAGGCCGGACCCAGGGAGATCTACTGGTAGCTGATGAAGTCCGGGACGGGATCCAGAGCCAGGACCTCCGCAGGCGTGAAGAGATCGGGGTCCTCGTCGTAGAACAGCTTGAAGCCGTTGGCCCAGCGGCCGGTGTCATCGCTGATGAACCGGTAGGTGTCCAGCTTGACCGCCTGTCGGCCCTGGCCGTCCATGTGGAAGGTCACCGCCAGTTCGGGCGGGTTGATGATGGCGTCACGGTTCTCGACCATGCGGATCTGGAACTGGTGGACCACCAGCAGCTTCTGTGGAAGCCGCTCCTCGCGGACCAGCCCGGAGAGGTACTCGGCGACCGCATTGACCTCGGCCGCGTCGACCTCGCCGACGTTGCCGGTGGGGGTCTCACCAGGATCGAGCCGCCACTCGGGGTCGAGCGCGAGGCCGACGTCGGGCTGGCGTAGGAACTCCTCGTATCGCCTCGCCTCCGTGAGGAAGTCCGTGCGCCCCGACTGCAGGTCGAGGACCAGGTACGCGCCATTGCGACGGGCCGCGTCGAGCCACGGCTGGATCTGCTCGGGCGTGGAGGGCGCGCTGTAGTCCCCGTCGGGGCCTGCGGCGGCCGTCGCGACGGAGACGATCAGCTCGAAGGTCGGCAGGACCTGGCGGGTGCCGGCCTCGTAGGGCTCGGCCTGGTCGAGGAGTCTGTCGTACGCGGCGTCCGTAGGCTGCTCACCGAGTACCCCGAGCCCGGCGGTCGAGTGGTTGCCGTAGAAGGCGACCATGCGGTTGCGGGGAAAGAGCGTGAACCCGCCGCCGGGGAGTTCGCTCCCGGTCGTGATCGTCGGGATCTGCCACTCGACGTCGTCAGTCACGGCCGCCGTGCCACCGAGCACCTGAACGGTCGTCGTCCGCTCCTCGGCGACCTGCGAGCGGATGCGCAGAGCGACCTCCAGTGGCTCCCGAAGGTCAGCGCCGTCCACCAGGAGCAGCGACCCGCCACGCGCCGCCACAGCAGGGCCGACTGCCAGCGCATCGGGGAAGTCTCGCCCGGTCGCCACGGTGAGGACCGTGGGGTCGGCGCCCCGTTCCATCGCGGCGGACTGGACGGCGGCCGCGGTCGCGTAGCGGTTGGAGCCAGCGATTCGTCTGACCGGGGCGACCGCCGCCAGGTCGTCGGCGACGGAGGCACCGACGGCCGACTCACCGCCGACCAGCAGGACCTCGGTCGGTTGCCGCTCATCCAGGACCGCACGCGTGGCGGCTGGGAGCGCGTCCTGTTCGGTGATCAGGAGCGGCCAGCCGAGCAGCGCCGCCATCGGACCGGCGGCCAGCGCGTCGGGGAAGTCCTCACCGGTGGCGACAACGACGCCGTCGGCCTCCGGCAACTCCGCGGCCACCGCCGCACTGGTCTCATACCGGTCCTCGCCAGCGATCCGGCTGTGGCTGACCTCGCTTCCCAGATCCTCCAGCACCGAGTCCGACACGGCCTCCTCACCGCCCAGGACCAGGACGGTCTGGGCCCCCAGTCGTTCCAGCTCAGATCGGACGTCGTCCCGCAACGTGCGGCCGTCGGTCAGCAGCACCGGCCCACCCACCTCCGCCGCCCGTGGCCCGGCGGTCAGTGCGTCCGGAAAGGCGTCCGCGCGGACCAGGACGACGGTGGAGGCGGAGTCGAACGTCACGCGACTGAGGGCGACTGCCGTGCCGATCCGATCGCTGCCCGCCACACGCTGAACGTCCGGCGCCTCCGGCTCGGAGCTGATCTGTGCCGGGGCCACGGGAACCCCGAGCGCGGTGACCAGCAGCCACATCGTCACCAGAGCCATGATCCTGCGTCGCATCCCCATCAGTGTTGGCTTCACCGGAATCCGTCCCGGGGAAACACCACGTCCGGGACTTCTCCTCTAGTCTCGACAGCGATGAAGTTCGAACGACGTGGTCAGCTGTCCGACGACATCGAGGATCGGCGTGGAGAGCGCCCTCGGGGTCGGACGGCTGCCATCGGTGGCGGAGGACTGGGTCTGGGGGCCATCCTGGTGCTGGTGTTCACGCTGCTCACCGGCAGCGGAGGCGATCTTGGCTCGATCCTCGGGGAGGTCGGCGCCCAGGTGGCCCAACCAGCCGGTGGCAACGACGACATCGTCGAGACCGGTGGCGAGGCGACCTCCGAGCAGGACCAGTTCATCTCCTTCGTGCTCGATGACATCCAGGCCTTCTGGACCGACCAGTTCGCCGCCACCGGACGAATCTACGACCGCACCACCCTGGTGCTGTACACCGGCGGGACCGACACGGCCGGATGCGGGTTCGGGTCCGCCACGACCGGCCCGTTCTACTGCCCGGCCGACAGCAAGGTCTACATCGACCTGACCTTCTTCAACCAGCTGGCCAGCCGCTTCGGGGCCCCCGGCGACTTCGCCCAGGCCTACGTCCTGGCGCACGAGATCGGTCACCACATCCAGAACGTCCTGGGCATCTCCAGCCAGGTCCGCAACGAACAGCAGGCCAACCCGGGCCAGGCCAACGACCTCTCCGTCCGGCTCGAGCTGCAGGCCGACTGCCTCGCCGGTGTCTGGGCCTTCTCAGCCTTCAGCGACGACCTGCTCGAGTCCGGCGATCTGGAGGAGGGTCTGCGCGCCGCTGCGGCCGTCGGGGACGACTCCATCCAGTCGAACGCCGGGGTGCCGGTGAACTCCGAGACCTGGACGCACGGCTCGTCCGAGCAACGGATGCGCTGGTTCCGGGAGGGCTTCGACGCTGGCGATCCCAACGTCTGCGACACGTTCAGCGGCTCGATCTGAGGGTGACCGGGCAACCACGTGGCCGATCCATCCCGTGATCGCATGACCCCCGACGGGGAGGACGGTCTCGCGCCGACCGATCAGGAGTCAAGCCGGGCACTCGGCAGCCGCCTGACGGCGCTGCAGATCCGGATGGAGACCAACCACGCCCAGACCAACCGTCTGCTGACCCTGGTGTCCGGGCTGTCCTCGCAGGTGGCGACGGCGCTCGCGGACGCGAGCAGCAGCGCTGACGGGATCGGTGGGCGGATGCAGCACCTCGCCCGCGATGCCGAGAGCATGCTGGCTCGGCTGCTGAGCGCCACCCAGACCACGAACGAGGCAATCGCTGACGTGGCCCTGCGCGTGGATCGCCTGGGAGGTGCGACGGGCGAGTACAGCCGCCGTCTGCGCTCGGACATCGAGGCGTACGAGGTCTCGACCCTCGGTGCGATCAGCAGCCTGGAGCGGGCAGCGGCAACGATCGGGACCAGCCTGGTCGATGACATCGCCGAGGTGCTGACGGCGCTGCGGGTGGCGGTGACCGACACCGGTGCCGACCTGGCCGGCATCGCTGACGACGGCCAGGTGCGCCTCCAGCGGATGATCGACCGGCTGGACCAGCGCGTCTCCGATCACACGGGTCTGCTGACCGCCGCCACCGAGCAGTTGGGTGTTGCGGTCGCCGACCTGGCCGCGGCCCGGGACACCGCCGCCGATGCCTCCCAGCAGATGGCCGACACGGCCGCGAACCTCCACACGATGTCCGTGGCAGCGCTGGACCGCATCACCGAGTCGGCCGGAGCCCTGGAGCAGCGGATCAGCGAGATGCTCGACGCCGTCCTGACCGCCGGGACCGAGCAGACGGCGGCGGAGGTGCAGGCGCTGTCCACCACGCTGGCGTGGGCCACGCGCAGCATCCAGCAGGTGGTCGAGACGTTGACCGACGACCTCGCGTCCACCACCAAGGCGTCGCTGCGGCGCATCGACGAGGCGGGGGAGGCGGCGCTCGAGCGACTCCGCGCGACAGTTGATCACGCCGAGGAGTCGATCACGCAGGAGGTCCGGCACAGTGTCGAGCCGCTGCGGGAGGAGACCCACCGCATCGCCGAGCAGCAGGGCGAGTTGGCGCGCACCATCCACGACACCACCGCGTTGCTACGACGGCGTGCCGACGAGGCCCAGGCGCAGGAGGACGCCGCGGCCCGCCTGGACCAGGTGACGCGGCAGGTCCTCTCGGTCATCGAGGAGCACACCGAGGGCGTGCGGTCGGAGCAGGCCGAGGCGCTGGAGCGGGCGGAGGCCGTCGCCGACCGTCTGGATGACGGCGCGGGCCGGGCGGAGGCGGTCATCGGCCGTCTGGCTGACGTGGCCGATCAGTTGCACGACGCCGCGGACGCCGCGGACCGCTCTCGCCAGGAACTGCAGGCGCTGGTCACCAGAGCACAGGAGGTCTCAGCCGCAGCGGCGGCCCGGCGCCGGACGGCCGCCGTCGTCCCGCCGCCGACCTGATCTGCCCGTGGCACCGGGGGTCTGGCCGCGTGGTGGGGAACCTTGCCTCGTGGTGGGGAACCTTGCCTCGTGGTGGGGAACCTTGCCGTGTGGCTGGGAGCCGCGGTCAGGCCGCGTCCACCAGGGTGGGGGGTGGGATGCCGGGCTCGTAGTGCTCGGTCGGAGGGAGGTGCACCGCGGAGGAGGGAGCGGGCCACTCGGCCTCGCCCGGTCCCTCACCCCGGCCGCCGTGACGGGTGGTCTGGGCGAACTCCTCGACCAGCAGGTCCGCAAGCGCGCTCGCGACCGCCTCGGCCAGGACGGCGTATCCCGCGGGGTTGGGGTGGTAGCCGTCGGCGCTGAACAGCCGCCGGCTCATGGTGGCGAAGTCCTGGAAGACGGCTGACCGCACATCGATGTAGCGCGCGCCAGGATGTGAGCAGGACACCCGTCGCTGCACCAGGTGGAGTGCGTCGCCGACCAGGCCGGCCACACCCTTCAGCGGCCAGGCGAGCAGGGGCGCGGTCGACAGCGGAGGGATGCCCATGAAGACGACGGGGGCGCCTCCGGTCCGCGTCGACGCCTCCGTCGTCAGGTGGTCGACCCGCCGACCGAACTCGCGGGGATTGGCCGCTCGTGTTGCGTCATTGGCACCGACCAGGACCACGACCAGATCGACGGAGTGATCCAGCTCCGGCACCTGCTCTGCAATGACGTGCTCGATCCGACTCGACGCTACGCCGTGGCCCCGCATGTGGACCGGACGACCGAGATGGGCAGCCAGTCGGTAGGCGGTCTGCGCCGGCAACGACTGCTCGGCCAGCGGTGCTCCGACGCCGGCCACGAGAGAGTCGCCGAGGAACGCCACGGAGAGGACGTCGCCGTCCACCCACGGGGGACTGACCCGCAGGTCCACGTCGTACTCGGGGAGCGGCAGGAACCCGTGTCGCCGCGCTCGGTTGATCTGGTTGCCGATCACGACACCCAACGTGCTGGGAACCCCGATCAGCGCCCCGGCGACGAACGCTCCGACGGTCGAGCGTGACGTGGGCATTGGATCACCGTCCTTGGGCTGCGTGGGGTATCGCCAATGATCGGACAACCCCGACGTTGCCTTGAGTCATTCCCCGTGTCATCGAACCGTCATCTTCCCGAACAACAACAGCACGGTCGGAACTCGAGCCCGCTGTCCCCGGCGAGGAAATGAGGCCGTTGCATCCCTGCGCCCTGGATGTGACCCGTGAGGGTTACCGTGCTGCCATGCGGTTTGCGATTCGCCTGTCCCTCCCCGATCGGCGGGGAGCCCTCTCGGCGGTCTCGAGCGCCATCGGCAAGGCCGGTGGCAACATCCTGTCCCTCGACGTCGTCGGCGTCGTTGACGGCATGGCCGTGGACGACATCACGGTGGAGGCCGAGGTCGAGCCGGATCTGCTGCGTCGGGCGATCGAGGACGTCCCCTCCGTGGTGGTCGAGACCATCGTCCACAGTGACACCTTCCGTGACCTGACCGCTCCGCTACGCCTGGCCACCCGCCTGGTCGATGGTGGAGTGGGGGCGGTCCGGTTGCTCGTCGACGGGCTGCCGGAGGCCCTGTGGGCGACGTGGGCCATCGTCGTGGCCGGGACCCACACCGGACCGGAGATCCTCCACCGCAGCGGCAACGTCCCGTCGGTCGAGGGGCTGGAGGCGCCGTGGATGCCACTGGATGACGGCCGGCGGCTGCAGCGCGCGCCCTGGATGCCGGAGGCGTGGCAGGACCTGACGCAGCTGCAGGTGGCGGCCGCGCCGTTGGTGGAGCGCAACACGGCCGTGCTGATGGGTCGCAATGAGGGCCCCCGATTCCTGCCGGCGGAGGTCGACCAGTTGGGGCGACTGGCCCACATCGCGGTGCGGGCGGAGGTGCTCGGCGCTGGCGCCAGCCGGTTGCAGGCCTGATCGCCCGACAGCCGCCGATACCATCGCGGTCTATGGCAGTTGACCGGCTCAGCGTCCTCGACTCCTCGTTCCTCAACCTCGAGACGACGGCTCACCACATGCACGTCGGCGGGTTGGGCGTGTTCGAGCCGGGCCTGCGCTACGCCGACGTGGTCCGCGTCCTGCGCGAGCGGATCGATCGGATCCCGAAGGCCCGCAAGCGGGTTGTCTTCAACAACCCCGTCGCCGGCCGGCCGATCTGGGTGGACGATCCCGACTTCGACCTCAGCTACCACGTCCGCCACGCCGCCCTCCCCAGCCCCGGTGACCGCGGGCAGCTGGGAGAGTTCCTGTCGCGCCTGATGAGCCGCCGGATGGACCGCGACCGGCCGCTGTGGGAGATCTACGTCATCGACGGATTGGAGGGCGACCGGGTCTGCCTCTTCCGCAAGGTGCACCTGGCGATGGCCAACGGCCAGGACGGTGACCCCTTCGGCCCGCTCCTCGACGAGGAGCCGACGGACCTCACCGCCGGCGCCGGTCGGTTCCAGCCGTCCTGGCATCCGGACCGGCCGCCGCCGCAGTCCGCGATCGTGGCCGACGCGATGGCCGAGCGGGTGCACCGCGGACAGCAGGCCGTCTTGGCGGTCATCGAGTCGATCGATCCGCGGGTGTACCTGCGGAACGCCGCCGGGGTGGCGGGAGCCGCCGGGGGTCTGATCGGTCGGCTGACGCGAGGTGCGCCGCAGTCGCCGCTGAACCGCCGCCTCAGCCAGCATCGGCGATTCGCCACGGTTGAGTGCGAGTTGGAGGATCTGCGGGACATCCGCCGGGCCTTCGGGGGGAACATCAACGACGTCGTCGTCGCCGTGGTCGGTGATGCGGTCGGGCGGCTGCTGCGCTGGCGGGGACACGAGACCAAGGACCTCGATCTGAAGGTCATGGTGCCGGTTCGGGTCGACGAGCCCGAGCCGGGGCCACGTGGCTTCGGCGAGGCCCGCACCGTGGGGGACGGCGTGGTCGGCGTGCTGGCTCCGCTCCCCGTCATGCAGATGGACCCGGTCGCCAGGCTGTACCGGATCATGGGGGAGATGGCGGGGCTCAAGGAGTCACGCCAGGCGGTCGCGGCCGACCAGTTGGTGAAGCTCGCCGGGTACGCCCCGCCGGCCCTGCACGCCCGCGCGGCGCGACTGGTGCTGGCCGAGGAGCGCTACAACGTGGCCCTCTCCAACGCACCGGGGCCCCAGGAACCCCGCTATCTGGCGGGCACCCTGCTCGAGGAGTCCTACCCGTTCATTCCTCTGGCGGGTGAGAGTGCCCTCTCGATCGCCGTCTCCTCCTACGCCGGCCGCATGCACTTCGGGCTGCTCGGCGACCGGGACACGCTGTTCGACATCGAACGGCTGGGGGACTTCATCACCGAGTCCATCGCCGACCTGCACGAAGCGGCGACGAGCCCGGCAGCCGGACCGAAGAGCCTGTCATGAAGGAGCTGTCATGAGCGTGTACGACGCGCTGGCCAAGGCCCGCGGGGGCGGGCAGACCGTGGTGCTGATCACCGTGCTCGAGGTGACCGAGAACGCCTCCTCGCACACCGGCGCGAAGCTGGTGGTCGGCGCCGACGGCCCGATTGCCGGGTCGCTGGGCTGCTCGGAGTTCGACACCGCTGGGATCGAGGTTGCGACCGAGGCCCTCGCGAACGGCGGGCCGATCAGGCGACGGGTCGAGTTCGGCGGGCACGGCGAGGAGCGGGCCATCGAGGTCTTCGCCGAGGTCCACCACCCGCAGGAGTCGATCCTGATCTTCGGTGCCGGACCGGTCGGACAGGCTGTCGCGGCCCAGGCGACGCTGCTCGGCCGCCGGGTCGTGCTGGTGGCGCCAGGTGGCACGACCGACGTGCCCGCTGGGGTGGAGGTGAAGGCCGACGACCCCGGTCGGTACCTGCTGGCGGCACCGCCGGGAGCCGGTGACTCGGTGCTGCTCAGCGATCACGACGCGCCGTACGTGGACGAGGTCCTGCGGGTGGCGCTGGCCAGTGACGCCCGCTTCGTGGGCATGCTCGGGTCGAGGCGCCATGCACCCGAGGCGGTGGCGCGCCTGCGCGACAGCGGGACGCCGGAAGACCATCTGGCCCGGCTGCGGGCGCCGGTCGGCCTGGACATCGGCGGCCGTGAGCCCGCCGAGATCGCCCTGTCCATCGTGGCGGAGATGCTGATGGTCGAGCACGACCGGACAGGCGGCCGCCTGGGTCTGGACTGGTCGGAGGTATGAGCCCGCCAGCGGCGGACCAGCCGGCGCGCGACCCCTTCGTGCCCGATGAGCGGGTCGAGGCGTTGCTCATCGCCACACCGCCCGGCTGGGAGGAGGTCGCCCTCGGGAACCTCCACGCCACCATGAGCGACCACGCCCACGCGGAGAAGAAGGCCGCGCTCTCCGCGCTGTCGCTGCTCAACGCCAACCCGGCGCGAGACGAACTGGTCTACAAGATGGGCAAGCTCGCGCGGGAGGAGATCCGCCACCTGGACCAGGTGATCGGGCACATGCGACGGCGCGGCTGGTCGCTCCTGGCCGACCGGCCGGACCGCTTCGCCGGGGCGCTGCTGTCGGAGCGGCGTGGTGGGGGAGCGGAGGGGTTGTGCGACCGGCTGCTGGTGGCGGCGCTCATCGAGGCCCGATCGTGGGAGCGGCTGAACCTGCTCGGGCGGGCCCTGCGGTCGGCCGGGGACGTCGAGTTGGGGGAGTTCTACGGCGAACTGGCCAGGTCGGAGGCCGGTCACTACCGGGTCTTCGTCGAGCTGGCCGACGCTGAGTGCCCGGGCGTGGACGTGCACGGTCGGCTGTCGGAACTGGCGCAGGTGGAGGCCGGCGTCATCGCCGACCTCCCCCACGAGCCGCGCATCCACTGATCAGGATGGACCACACCATGGCTGACTGGCCCGACACCGCCCCCGACCGTGCCTGCCTCGTGCTCGACTTCGACGGCACGCTGGCCCCGATGACGGCCGACCCGGCGAGGTCGGCCATGCCGGACAGCACCGCGCAGATCGTCCAGGGCCTGGTCGGTCAGCTGGGGCGCGTGGCCATGGTCTCCGGGCGGCAGGCGGCCTTCCTGGCCGACCGGGTGCGCATCCCGGGTGTGGAGCTGATCGGGCTGTACGGCCTGGAGCGGGTCGTCGACGGTGAGATCGTGCCCGACGACCGGGTGGCGCCGTATGAGGAGGACCTCGACCGGGCCCGTGAGGTGCTGGCCGCTGTCGTGGCCGAGTGGGCCGGAGCCGAACTCGAGGACAAGGGGCGGGCACTCGGGGTCCACTGGCGTCGGGCGGACTCACCGGACGCCGAGCAGGCCCTCGTCCGGGCCGTGCAGGACGCGGCCGGCGAGCTCGCGGTCGAGGAGGGGAAGATGGTCATCGAGCTCCGACCCCCGGTGCCGGCCGACAAGGGCACCGCTGTGGCCGGGCTGGCGGAGGGCTTTGCGACCGTGGTCTACGCGGGCGATGACGTCGGCGACCTTCCCGCCTTCGCCGAGGTCGCACGTCGTGGTGGCCTTGGCGTCGCCGTCGACCACGGGGCCGAGACCGACCCTCGGGTCCTGCGCGCGGCGTCGGTCGTGGTGGACGGCACCGAGGGTATGGCCCGGTGGCTGCGGGCCGTCCTCGACCGCGTCACCTGAGCGACGGCCCCGGTCGTCCGGCGGTCGCTCAGTACGCCAGCGCCTCCTCCAGCGCTGCCTCCTGTGCCGCGAGCCACTCCGCGGGTGCGCCGAGGTCGGCGGCCGCGCGCAGACCGGCGGCTCGCTCGGCCCGCTCCGTCGCGTTCATGGTCAGTGCGCGATGCAGCGCCTCGGCCTGCTGCGCCACATCGAAGGGGTTGATCATGATCGCGTCCTTCAGGACGGTGGCGGCACCGGCGTTGCGTGAGAGCACCAGCACCCCGTCGTTCTCGTTCAGAGACGGGCCCTCCTTCGCCACCAGGTTGGTGCCGTCGATCACCGGGTTGGTGAAGAGCACGTCGTACTCGCTCATGGCCGCGACCACCCGCGGGAAGTTCTGCTCGGTGTCGACCAGCAGCACCGCCTCGCCCCACACCTCGCGGATCCGATCGGCCTCCTGCAGGCACCGGTCGAGGTACTCGCGATACTCCTCGACGCCCTGACGAGAGGTGTTCAGCAGCATGCGGAAGTGCACCCGATCGGCCAGGTCGGGGTGGGTCTGCAGCAGCAGGTCGTAGGCGTGCAGGCCGCGCAAGATGTTCTTGGAAAGGTCGGTGCGATCGGCCCGCACGATCAGCTGGCGCTGGCCCACCTGCTCGCGCAGGTCCTCGCGCTCGCGCCTGGCGGCGTCGGAGTCCTGGACCGCCAGCAGGCCGGGTCGGTCGATGCCGAGGGTGAAGTCCCGGACCAGCGTGCTGCCATCAGCGGTGCGGATTCGGTCGAAGTCGGCGACGCCGCCGCCAACCGTCGTCAGGCAGTCGCGGACGTTGTGCGCCCACTCAGGTGCGGAGATGCCCACCAGATCGCAGGCGGAGAGACCCTCGAGAATCGCGGAGACCATGCGGTCGGGTAGCCGTTGCAGGTACTGCGGATGCACCCACGGCGTATGGATGTACAGCAACATCCTCGCGTCCGGCAGCGCGGTGCGGATGGTCGGTGCGGCGGTCAGCAGGTGGTAGTCCTGCAGGTGGATCTCGCACTCCAGGGACGAGCCATCCTCGTCGGTGGCCTCGGAGATCACGGCCTCGGCGATCATCTCGTTCACCGCGAGGTAGTCCTCGAACGGGTCGGACCAGTTCATGCCGCTCGGCCGGTACGGGTCGGACCAGAGCTGGTGCAGCGTGAACCACAGCAGCCGGTTCGCGACCCGGTTGTAGTACTGGTCGTAGGCCTCGCCGGCATCGACCAGCCGCAGGGTGAACGTCCCGCGGTCGGTCTCCGCGTCGAAGGCTGCGCCGTCGTGCGCTGCCGCCATCTCCACGTCGCCCTCCTCCAGTGCCACCGACACCCACACGCCCGGCCGGTCCATCAGCGCGCCACCGAGGGCGACGATCAGTCCGCCGCTGCCGCGGGTGGCGGTCCACGAGCCGTCGTCTTCACGGCTCCAGGAGACCGGCCCGCGATTGGACGCCACGATGAGCTTGCGCTGCGATTGGTCATCACCAGAGGTCATGCTGCGACCCTTCCCGATACCGCCTCGATTATCGCCTGGTTCTCGATAGGGTCCTGCGTCACGTCGTCGAGCCCGATGGCAGCCGCACGGATCGCCTGGGCTGCTCGACCGACGTCCAGGGCCGCTATCAGCGGGTCAGGTCGCCAGCGACGGAGCAGCCCGCACTGGATGAGGGCCCCGTGACGGCGGCGACGTTGGGACAGCCCGACCAACTTCTGGCCGCCGCTGCTGACCTCTCCGCGGCCGAGCGAGGCGTAGCAGATCTCAGCGAGCGGCCGCTGTTCGGGCGGGCCGAGGCGGGTGGCCGTCGCCGGGCCGGTGTGGATGGTGATGCCGGGGACCCCGAGCGCGGTCAGGGCGTCGGCCCATGCCTGTCCGACGGGGTCGAACACCTGCCCCAGGTCCGCTGCAGCGAGCCACGGGTGCCCCGTGGGCAGGATGACGTCGAGGGAGAGGAGGTGGCGGTCCATGAGCACGGCCCCGCCGCCGGAAGGACGGCCGATCACCGCGTAGCCGTCCACCGGGGTGGGGTCGCGTTGTCCTCGGCCGAGGACGATGGCCTGGTCGGTCGGCAGGTACCACCGCAGGCGGGGCCGTCCGTCCTCGCCGGTCTGGGCGAGCAGATCGACGGACCGCTCGAGGAGGGCGGCGCTGGTGTCCTGCTCCAGGCCCAGATCCACCCACTCGGTCATGCGCTCAGCCGACGTCGTTGACCAGTCCGAACTTGTCCTCGTAGCCGGTCATGTTGGTGTTGAGGGCCCGGATGACCTTTCCGACCATGGTCGGGGCGATCTTGACCCGGCTCACCACCTCGGCTCCGACCTTCCCGGCATCGCCGCCGGGCATGATCTGGCAGAAGTCCAGCGTGAACTCGTGGGCGGAGTGCGAGACCACCAGGAAGTTGGCGTACTCCCCGAACTTGCGGTCGTCGTCGACCTTGATCGAGATCTTCGGTGCGGCTGGTGGGGTCGGGGTGTCGCTCATGGGCGGCATCGTAGGATGGTGGACCCGCCGTCGCTGACGGACAGGCTCTCGGGCGCTTAGCTCAGATGGCGAGAGCGCCTCGTTTACACCGAGGAGGTCGGGGGTTCGAGCCCCTCAGCGCCCACTGGGACCGACTCGCTCCGCCGACGCGAGCATCCTTCACCTGGCAGGTCACTCCGCGTCCCAGCGGGCAAGCCCAGGCGTCCTAGCTCCGCCGGGCGTTCAGGCCAGGCCGGGCTGAACCAGTGACGGTGCCCGACGGCGTGCGGGGGGCTCTCTCGCGTGTCTGGATTGCCGATTGGGCGCCTCAGAAGTCTTAGGGCGGGCTTGTGGCCGTACGGACCCCGTACGCTTTAGGCTCAAGACGACGTTCTCAGATCAATGCCAGCAGGTGGGCGAGGACATCACAGGGAGAACGCCAGCATGAAATTGCGAGTAGCTGTTTGTCTGGTGGCCCTCACGGCTGCCGCTGCGGGATGCGATCTTCTCCGGGGCCCGATCGACATGAGGATAGTTAACAACACGGATCAGGACATCTTCGTCGAGTCCGCCGCGCCCGGTCGGGACTACTCCACGGTGAGAGTAGCGGCCAACAGTGTCGCCCTGGCGCCATCAGACCCAGGCAGGGACTGCCCAGGCATGGCGGCAGTTGCCCGCCACAGTGATGGAAACGAAGTAGCTCGTGTTGATAGAGCCTTCTGCAACGGCATGGAGTGGATCTTCAACGCCGATGGGTCGATCGAGTTCAACGAGTAGTTGATGGCGATGCGTAATTTCCTCTCGCCGTTCAAGAACGAAAGAGTTCACTTCATGAAACCCCGACTAGCGTCCTGTCTCGCCGCTCTGGTCATTGCTGGCGCGGGCTGCGGTCTCCTGCGAGGTCCGGACGACATGAAGATTGTCAATAACTCCGATGTTGACATCGTCATTACCTCGCCAATCCCGCGCTACGAAGACTGGTCGCTGAATGTGCCTGCGGGCGCTATCACCTCAGCGGCCTCAGCGGGCAGAGACGACTGTCCACCTCGACCGGCCGTGGCCCGTGATACGGCCGGCAACGAGATCGCGCGACTGGACAGAGCCTTCTGCAACGGGATGGAGTGGATCTTCAACCCCGATGGGTCGATTGAGTTCAATGAGTAGTGGCTCTTCTCCGTAGATCGTGGCGAGTGCCTACGTGGTCTCGCTGAGTGTGCGCGATCCAGGATTGGGCCGCTACAGGACATCGTCAAGGTCGATCGTGCGGAGCAGGCGGCTCACGAGGTCATGAACCGAGATCGGATCCTGGCTGGTTGGCCTCAGAACGATGATCCCTTGGTGACTGCCAGGCGGATACGCCCGGATGTCACCGAATCCACGGTCTTGCGTCAAGATCGTTCTGCCCTCGGTCCGAGCAGCCTCTAGGACGTCAAGGTCAGAACTCACTACCAACCCTTCGTCAGCAACGGTGTCAACGTCGTGGCCCATCTCGGCAATCACTGGAACGAGATGGTGCGAGAGATTCTCGTCAAGCTGTAAGTTCACGCCAGAAGCGGCAGTACTTCCTCGCGAGCCAGGGCTGCAGCGTACGCAGATACCGCACTGACTCCGTCGGTCCCGAAGGACGGATAGTGGCTCATGATGTCTCGCTCGGTAAGACCGCTACCCAGGCAGTCCAGTACGACGCTCACTGGGATTCTTGTTCCGCGGATGTGTGCTTGTCCGTGGAGCACGTCAGGGTCGCGCACGATGAGGTCAACCTGATCTCCTGTCATGAGAACCAGAATAGGTCTACAAGTTTCGACGCCCGGCGGGAGCACACGCGACGGTCGGGTGCAACCCCGCTGATCGCCACTGGCCTCTCAGCGGCGGAGGATGTCCTCCACCTCGAAGCGGGTCCAGTAGCGGAGGTGGCCCACCGCGTCAGCCGGCAGCGCGTCCACGACCTGCCGCTTGACCGCGTCGTCCTGTGCGGCGACGCCCACGAGGATCTGCCCCTCATCCAGCGCCTGGACCGCTTCGTGACGGATTCCGCCCTCGGCGCCGAAGTGCTCGATGGCGTGGGCGAGTCGGCCCAGCAGCCCATCCCCGTGATGGTCATCCAACGCCTCCCTCGCCTCGGGGCCACACAGCAGCCGGATCTCATCCTCGCCGAACCCAGCGCCGTGCAGCGCATCGACCACCTCACCGGCCCGCGACGGATCGGCGATGATCCCCGTCACCTCGTGCCTGGGGGTGGACAACTGCTCGCTCATCGAAGAACTCCTCGGTACGGGGGCGACGGACCACCACGGCGGTGGGACTGGAGTCTAGGGCCGCACTACCAGCGATGCCCCACCACCAACAGATGCCCTGGACACGCCGCCGGCGCTGGTCTTGACTGGGTCGTGCACCGATCCAGCCGCCGCAAAGGACCCGCCGTGCGCTACACGAGCATCGCTCTCCTGACCGCCCTCCTCCTGCTCGCCGCCTGTTCGAGCGACGGAGGCGAACCCGCCGTCGCGTTCGAGGACCTGAGCGACGGCGACACGGTCACCAGCCCGGTTGAGGTGTCCTTCGACGTCACCGACTTCGAGGTCGAGGAGGCCGGCGAGGTCGTAGACGGGGCCGGCCACATGCACGTCATGGTCAACACGCCGTGTGTGACCCCTGGCGAGGTGATCCCCTCCGACGACGCGCACCTCCACTACGGCGATGGTTCCACCTCCACGACCTTGGAGCTTGAGCCCGGTGAGTACTCCCTCTGCCTCCAAGCCGGTGACGGCGCCCACACGGCACTCGACCTCACCGACGAGGTCAGCATCACCGTCGAGTAGGGCGCCCGATTTGCCGCTGAGGCGTCGCTGATTCCGCGACGGCCCGCGGTACCGTGTCCGCGTGCGTGAAGCCAGTGTCTCTGACGATCACGCCCGTGACCTCGAGGACCAGCATGCCGCAGATGAGGCGGAGCCTGCCCTGCTGTCAGATGAGGACGGGCCTGACGATGCTGACGATTGGCACCCCGTCATGTCGGTGTCGTCGTGGGAGCCGACGATGGCGGTCGAGCCGACCGGCCGGAACTGGACCCTGCTGATCAGCGGTCTGGCAGCTGTGGTGCTCCTTGCCGGTGCCGCGTTCTTCACGGCAACTCGACTGCCGGGCACCACCACGTTGGCCGGTACCACCGTGGCCGATGAGGCCGACGCCGACGCCGCCCTGGACGCCGCCCAGCAGGCGCTCGACGAGCTGCCGATCCTGCTCACGACCGCGGCGGGCAGCGAGGTGACGGTCAGCGGTGCCGATCTCGGCCTCGAGGTCGACCGCGAGCGGAGCACCGACCCGGTGCGCACCGGCCTGCCGTCCATCCAGACCTGGTTCCGTCGTGTGGTCCAGGGTCCGCAGGCCAACCCGCTGGTCCTCGACTCGATCGAGACGGCTCCGCTGACCCGTGCCGCCGAGCAGCTCACCGTCGCCCCGACCAACGCCGATGTGCTCGTCGAACCCGCCGGCATCGAGGTCACCGAGGCCGACGACGGGCTGGACATCAGTGCGGGCGCGGTCGAGGACGCCGTCATCGATGCCGTCGCCCAGGTCGACACCGTCGACCCCAGCGAGTGGCCTGACGAGCTCACCCGCGGCGTGGACGGCACCGCCGCCGGCCCCACGGTCCAGCAGGCCGACATCGATGCCGTCATCGCTCAGATCGAGACACTCGAGTCGGCCGACGTCACCTTGGTCGCGGACACCCCGGCGCCGCCAACGGAGGGTGATGGCGGAACGGCCGTCGGCAGTGAGCGCATCCAGACCGAGATCACCCTCTCACCTCGCGAACTCCGTGCACTCGTGACCGTCGAGGAGGCCGGTGGGGGCGAGTTGATCCTCGAGCCCGACCTGGCCGCCGCCCCCGCGCGGGTCATCGCGCTCCTCGATCTGGCCCAGATCGACCCGATCATCCAAGCGCGAATCGAGAATCGGTCCCCGACCCCCGGACGAGGGGAGGACCTGACCGACGTCGCCTCGATCACCGGCGACATCGTGCTGGAGGACTCCCAGGGTGGGTTCGTCCCCAACCGCGAGGCCACACTGGCCGGCATCATCGAGGCCGGACTGGCCGGCGGCGGCACCGTCGCGGTGCAGGGGGACAGCGGCGAGCAGGCGACGCCGGAGACGATCGGGATCGTCGAACCCATCTCGACCTTCACCACCTTCTACACGGCCGGCCAATCCCGGAACATCAACATCCAACGGATGGCCGAGATCGTCGACAACACCATCATCCCGGCTGGCGAGACCTATGAGTTGAACCACGCGGTCGGTCGCCGCACGGTCGACAACGGGTTCGTGGCGGGTGGGGCGATCATCGACGGGGAGCTGACGACCGACATCGGCGGCGGCGTCAGCCAGTTCGCGACCACGTTCTTCAACGCCGCCTGGTTCGCCGGGATCGAACTGGTTGACTGGAAGGCCCACAGCATCTACTTCTCCCGCTACCCGGCGGGCCGAGAGGCCACGGTCAACTACCCGAACGTCAATCTCGAGGTCAGGAACGACACGCCCCACGCGATCCTCGTGGACACCGAGGCCGACGCCAACTCCGTCACCGTCACCTTCTGGTCGCTGCCGTACTGGCAGGTCGAGACCATCAGCGGGCCGTGTGCCTGTGGCGGTGAGTTCTCCATCACCGTCGACAGAATCCGGACGCCGCCCGACGGGGCACCGATCCAGGAATCATGGACGACCTTCTACACAGTGGAACGACCACGTGACTCCTAGGTAACCTTCGGGGTCTATGCTGCGAGCAATCCCAACTCCGTATCTGGCTCTCTGTGGCGTGACGGCCGCAGTGTGCCTGTTGGGGGTCGCGCTGCTGGTCCCCGCGGAGCACGCCCCTCGGGCGGCGGTCGAGCTGCTGATGGCGAGCGCGGCTGGTGTGGCATCGTTCTGGCGTGCCTCCCGCGTGCCGCGTGGGCAGGCGCTGCCGTGGCTGGCGTTCGGGTCGGTCGCACTCGGCACGATGGTGCTGAACACGGCACGCCGCGCCGCGGACTTCGAGACCTTCGCAGCCGAGGCCGCGTCGCCGATCCGCATCGCCGACGTGGTGACCCGTGTCATCATCCTGTTCGGCATCTTCGCCGTCGTTCGGCTGCGGTCGCGGGGGAGCCACATCGAGTTGCTGGTCGACGGCCTGGTTGCCTCGTTGGTCCCGCTCGTGGTCGTGGCGGAGGTTCTCATCGGTCCGGCAGTGGCTGACGGGGCCGCGGTCCAGCCGCTGATCGTGGCGGCCGGCGACTTCTTCTTCTGCTGCACGCTGGCCTGCCTCACGGTCGCCATGTACCTGCGAGGGCCCCGAACACCGAGTCTGACGCTGATCCTGGGTGCGGCCTTGGCGTACGTCGCGCACTCGCTGCTGCTGGTCCTGGCCACGGCGACGCCAGGGACGCCCTCGGCCGTGCTGACAGGTGTCATGGTGACCGGGGGGATCGGCGGCCTCATGGCTGCCGGGGCCACACTTCCGCCATCGGCCCAGACGCTCACCGACATCGGCGAACCACAGCTCCCGCGGCTGGGACTGAACCAGCTCGTCTTCCTCAGCTGCAGTGTTGCCGCCCTCCCGATCGGCCTGATGGTCGGTCCGTCGTGGCCGGGGGAGGTCAGGGCCTACGCGTTTGCGGGCCTGGCCGTCCTCGCGGTGTTCGTGCCCCGCGTCAACGCCGTCCTCAGACAACGTGACGCGGCGATCGACCGTCAGCAGGCCACGCAACGCGACCTGCGGCGTCGGGTCAGCTTCGACCAGCACACCGGCCTGCCGAACCGGCAGATGATCGAGCGCTACCTCGCGGACAGCCTGCGGCTGGACCCGCAGACGGTGGCGGTGCTGTTCATGGACCTGGACGACTTCAAGCTCATCAACGACAACTTCGGCCACGCTGCTGGCGACGATGTCCTCGCCTCGGTGGCCGACCGGCTGCTCATGGCGCAGGGTCCCTCCGAGTTGGTCGCGCGCTTCGGCGGCGACGAGTTCATCGTGGTGCTGACCGACGCCGTTGGCGTCAGCGATGCGGTCAAGGCCGGTCATCGCTACGTCGCGGCAGCCAGCGGTCTCGAGTCGGTTGCCGAGTACGAGGTCCGGGTCCAGTCGAGTTGTGGTGTGGCCATGGCGGACCACGCCTCGACACCCGAGTCGCTCATCCGCGACGCCGACCTCGCGATGTACGCCGCGAAGCGCGGGTCCGTGCGGGTTGTGCCCTTCAACGATGTGCTCCGGACGGCTTCGCTGGAGCAGCTCCGCGTCGAGCAGGGGCTGCGTCGCGCATTGCGGAACGACGAGCTGATGATGCAGTACCAGCCCCTGGTCGACCTGGAGGGCGACCGTGTGGTCGGTGCAGAGGCGCTGGTGCGGTGGAAGGACAGCGCCGGGGTCGTGCACAGCCCCCACCTGTTCATCGACGTCGCCGAGCGCAGTGGGCTCATCCACCAGGTCGGCCATCAGGTGCTCGAGATGGTCTGCGAGCAGATCGCGCGGTGGCGGGACCAGGCCATCGACATCCCGGTCAGCATCAACGTGTCCGCCAACGAGTTGGCTCGTGACGATTACGTCACCAACCTCCTCAGCACCCTCCAGCAGCACCAAGTCCCGCCCTCGTCGATCGTCATCGAGTTGACGGAGCGCGCGATCGTCGGCGACTCCGCCCGGCTGATCAACGCACTCGGACAGCTGCGGGCCGCAGGCATCAGCATCGCCGTCGACGACTTCGGAACCGGCTACTTCTCCTTCTCGCAGCTTCGGAGCATCCCCATCGACGTCCTCAAGATCGACCGGTCCTTCGTCAAGGACATGATGGTCGATCCCGCGGCGGCCTCGATCGTGCGAGCCTGCCTCGAGCTTGCTGCGGGCGTCGACGTGCCCTGCACGGCGGAGGGGGTCGAGAGTGCCGATGTCCTGGAGGAGTTGATGTCGCTGGGGTGCCGGCAGGCGCAGGGGTTCCACCTGGGTCGACCGATGCCGGCAGCAGACGTCGGCGCGATCGTGCAGTCGCAGACCATCCCGGACGACCCGTCACTCCTGGACGGGTTCGACCGGCAGCCCGGGCAGTAGCGGGAGCACCTGCTGGGCCAATCGCTCCGCCCCGGCTCGCGTCAGGTGGATGCCATCGCTCAGTCGCATCTGCGACAGCTGGCCGGTCGCCCCCGGCAGGTAGTCGGCGTACCGGCCCTGGTCGTCGTCGAACACACGGCGCGAGTTGACGAAGGACACCAGGGGCCGAGCCGCCGCCTGCTGCTCGTACAGTTCTGACACGTACCGCATCGAGTTGTCGAACTCCGAGGAACGCATCACCGGCTGGCCGATCCAGATCACCGCACGGCCGTCCTCGGTCAGCTGGTCCATCAGCGCCCCCACCCGGCGTTCATAGACCGCCTCCCACTCGTCGGAGCCGATCTGCTGGAACCGACCCTCGGCGTCGCGCACGTCCTGGGCGTCGTTGGCCCCGAGCATCACCACCCAGACATCGGGGTCGAGCTGCTCCGCCAGGCTGGCCGCCTCGGCCGGCCAGTCGAAGAAGTCAGGGCGCGTGAGGCCGGAGGAGTAGGTGAACTCGTGGGTCACCACCGTCGGGACGGTGCTCCGCGCGGCCTGGTCGATCAGGGCGGGGCCCAACTGCTCGGTCAACGAGTCGCCGACGACCGCCACGTCCAACGGGTCCTCGTCGGTGAACGTCGCCGTCAACCGGTCCGGCAGGTCCCCGGCAACCGCCAACGCCGGTGCCTCGGGGTCGAGGTCCAGCGGGATGGCCACCGCCTCGGGGTCCACGGCCTCCCGACCGGCCAGAGCCGCGGCGGCGGCCAGCGCGTCCTCCACGCCAGGCCCCGGTGCGACGTCGTCGGTGCTGGCCTGGTCGTCGGAGGGAGCCGCCTCATCTGCGCCCGGCGCGGCCCCCTCCTCCTGCAGCGGGTCGCGCCCCAGGCGTTCGGTCAGCAGCTCGCGGGGCTGATCGAGACCCAGGACGTTGCTGACCTGTCTGAAGGGCCAGACCAGCACGATGGCGACCTGGCGGCCGACCCCGTTCTGCCGCTCGGCGGCCTGGGTCAGGCTGGTCACGTTCAGCAGGCCTCCGAGGAGCAGGCTGATGAGCACGACCACCACCGCCTTGCCCGCCGACATGGTGCTGCGGTGGTAGGCCCCGAGCTCACTCCTGCTCATCGTGGCCAACCTATCCTCGCACGGCGGACGAGCCGGGCAGGTGGGGCCCCGGGCGTGTTCTGACGCCGCAGCGCGGGCACAGTGGGCGGAACCGCCCAGCGAAAGCAGCAGCACCATGAGCGACCGCCCGTACGACCTCGTCATCTATGGAGCAACCGGATTCACCGGCCGGCTGGTGGCCGAGCACCTGCTGACCCGCGCGCCGGACGGCTTCAGCTGGGCCATGGCCGGACGCAGCGCCGAGAAGCTCGCGACCGTGGCCCACGAGATCGGTGCCGAGGGGATCCCGCACGTCGTGGCCGACTCGACCGACCCCGACTCACTCGCTGCGATGGCGCAGGCGACCAAGGTCGTGTGCACCACCGTCGGTCCCTACGCACGCTTCGGCACTCCCGTCGTCGAGGCCTGTGTCAAGGCCGGGACCGACTACACCGATCTCACCGGCGAGGTGCCGTGGATGCGACGGATGATCGACGCCACGCAGGTACCTGCGCAGGCGACGGGTGCCCGGATCGTCCACACCTGTGGGTTCGACTCCATCCCCTCCGACCTGGGGGTGTTCTTCGCCCAGCAGGAGATGATGCGGCGACACGGCGTCTACGCCTCGCAGGTGCGGTTCCGACTGAAGGCCGCGCGAGGTGGCGCGTCGGGTGGCACGCTGGCCAGCGGCATGGCGATGCTGGCCGAGGCGAAGGAGGACCCCGAGGTCAGGAACATCATGGCCGACCCCTACGCCCTGAACCCCGAGGGCCACCGCAACGGTCCCGATCAGAACGACGCGGTCGCACCGAAGCAGGATGAGGCCTTCGGGCAGTGGGTCGGACCGTTCGTCATGGCGGCGGTCAACACGCGAGTGGTGCGCCGCACCAATGCACTCCTGGACTATCCGTGGGGCCACCACTTCCGCTATGAGGAGGGCATGCTGATGGGCGCCGGCCTCGCGGGTGCCGCCAAGGCCGGGATCCTCGGCGCCGGGACGGCCGGGGGCATGGCGGCACTGTCAGTCGACCCGCTGCGCAGGCTGGCGGAGCGGGCGATGCCCGACGCCGGCACCGGCCCAGGTCCCAAAGCCCGCGAGAACGGGTTCTTCGACATCCGCCTGGTGGCCGAGCACCCCGAGGATCCGACCAAAACCCTGCTGATCCGGGTGACCGGGGACATGGATCCGGGCTACGGGTCCACCTCGAAGATGCTGGCTGAGGCATCGATCACCCTGGCCGAGGGCAAGGCCGACGTCGGTGGGGGCCACTGGACCCCGGCCTCGGCGATGGGAGAGCCGTTGCTGGAGGGGCTGCAGGCCCACGCGGGTCTCACCTTCGAGGTGCTCTGATCGAACTCGACCGGGGTCCGCAGACGTCGGCCCTCAAAGTGAAATCGCCCTTGAGCACGACGGTGCAACTGGCTACTGTCAGGACACCCTTCCCCGCTTAACTTCATTCCGGTAATTCCACCACCGACACGTCCGGGGAACCTGCTGCGCATGGGCGACTTCGCACACCTTCACGTCCACACCGAGTACTCGATGCTGGACGGTGCCAGTCGCGTGGGTCAGCTCATGGATGCCGTGGAGCGTCTGGAGATGCCCGCGGTCGCCATGACCGATCACGGGGTCATGTTCGGGGCGATCGACTTCCACCGGCAGGCCGTCAAGCGAGGGATCAATCCGATCATCGGCTGCGAGCTGTACCTGGCGCCACACGGCCGGCGCAACACCACCGAGCTGACGGTCGAGGGCAAGCGGTACTACCACCTGACCGCGCTGGCCTCGAACCAGGTCGGCTACCGCAACCTCATGAAGCTGACCTCGCGGGCCTACGCCGAGGGGTACTGGTACAAGCCGCGAGTCGACCGGGAGATGCTCGAGGAGCACTCGGAGGGGTTGATCATCCTGTCCGGCTGCCTCGGAGCCGAGCTCAACCAGAAGCTGCTGGTCGGCAACGTCGACGATGCCCGTGAGACAGCCGGCTGGTACCGCGAGGTCTTCGGCGACCGGTACTACATCGAGCTGCAGGACCACGGCATCCCGGAGCAGCACGCCACCAACGGCCAGCTGATCCAGATCGCGAAGGCGATGGATGTCGGACTGGTTGTCACCAACGACAGCCACTACACCGAGCAGACGCACTTCGACGCCCACGACGCGCTGCTGTGCGTGCAGACCGGGGCCCTGAAGTCCGAGACCGACCGCTTCAAGTTCCACAACGACCAGTTCTTCGTCAAGCCGGCGGAGCAGATGCAGGCGCTGTTCCCCGACCACCCGGAGACCTGGAAGAACACGCTGGAGATCGCGGAGCGGTGCCACGTCGAGTTCGACTTCGACTCGATGCACCTGCCGAAGTTCGACTGTCCCGCCGACCACGACGAGGCCTCCTACCTGCGCGAGAAGGTCAAGATCGGCGCCGTCCGGCGGTACGGCGCGGAAGACGGCGCGACCACCTACGAGGGGCTGCGGGACGAGGTCAAGCAGCGGATCGAGTACGAGGTCGGCGTCATCGAGGACATGGGGTTCTCCGCCTACTTCCTCATCGTCGCCGACCTGATCGACCACGCCCGCGACGTCGGCATCCGGGTCGGGCCCGGTCGCGGGTCGGCCGCCGGCTGTGCGGTGTCCTACTGCACCGGCATCACCGACCTCGACCCGATTCACCACGGCCTGCTGTTCGAGCGGTTCCTCAACCCCGAGCGCATCTCCATGCCCGACATCGATATGGACTTCGACGAGCGCCGTCGGGGTGAGATGATCCGATACACGGCGCAGAAGTACGGCCAGGACCACGTCGCCCAGATCGTGACGTTCCAGACGATCAAGGCCAAGCAGGCCATCAAGGACGCCACGCGGGTGCTGGGCCTGCCCTACGCCTTCGGGGATCGGCTGTGCAAGATGTTCCCTCCGGCGGTGCAGGGGAAGGAGGCGCCGCTGGCTGACGCGCTGCAGCAGTCGGGCGAGCTGGCCGAGGCCAAGACGACCAACCCGGACGCGGCGAAGGTCCTCGATCTGGCCGCGGGCCTGGAGGGGCTGCGCCGCCAGCACTCGATCCACGCCGCCGGAGTGGTCATCGCCGACGAGCCCATCACCGACATCGTCCCGACCCTCCAGGTCGATGGAGAAGCCGAGGTCGTCACCCAGTACGACGGCCGACAGGTCGAAGACCTGGGCCTGCTCAAGATGGACTTCCTGGGGCTGCGGAACCTCACGATCATCTCCGACGCGCTGGAGCACATCGAGATGACGACGGGGGAGAAGATCGACGTCGATCACCTGCCCTTGGACGATGCCGAGACCTACGCGCTGATCGGGCGCGGCGAGACCGACGGGGTCTTCCAGCTCGAGTCCGCCGGCTACAAGGCCCTGTGCAAGCTGATGCAGCCCGACCGGTTCGAGGACATCACCGCCCTCGGCGCGCTCTACCGACCCGGTCCGATGAGCGCGAACCTGCACGTGGAGTACGCGAACCGCAAGAACGGCCTGAGTCCGGTCACCTACATCCACGAGGATGTCACCGAGATCCTGCAGGAGTCCTACGGCCTGCTGATCTACCAGGAGCAGGTCCAGAAGATCGCTCAGAAGATCGCCGGCTTCTCGCTGGGGCAGGCCGATGGCATCCGCAAGGCCATCGGCAAGAAGCTGAAGGACAAGATGGCGGCGATCAAGAACGACTTCATCGAGGGGACCGTCGCCAGCGGGTACCCGAAGAAGCTCGGCACCGACCTGTGGAGTGAGATCGAGGGGTTCGCCAGCTACGCCTTCAACAAGTCGCACTCGGCGGCGTACGGGCTGGTCACCTACCAGACGGCCTGGCTGAAGACCCACTATCCGGTGGAGTACATGGCCGCGCTGCTCACCAGCGTCAAGAACAACAAGGACAAGTTGCCCGCCGCGCTTCACAGCTGCCGGACCATGGGCATCGAGGTGCTCGTCCCCGACATCAACGACTCGCTGATCAACTTCGCGCCGGTGGTGACGCCGTCGCGGAACGGAGGGCAGGCAGCCGGGGATACCGACGGGCCGGCCGAGATCCCACCGCGGCAGATCCGGTTCGGCATGTCGGCCGTGCGGAACGTGGGGGAGGGTGTCGTCGACGAGATCATCCAGGCCCGTCGCAGCAGAGGAGCGTTCACCGACTTCCACGACTTCGTGGACAAGGTCCCGATCAGCACCCTGAACAAGCGGACCATCGAGTCGCTGGTGAAGGCCGGCGGGTTCGAGTCGCTCGGCCACCCCCGCAAGGGCCTGCAGTTGGTCGTGGACCCGATCATCGAGAACGCGCTCGCCATCAAGCGCAGGGAGGAGGAGGGGCAGTACGACCTCTTCGGCGGCCTCGGCGGGGCAGGCGAGGACGAGACGGAGCTCGATGCCGTCGAGATCCCCGACTTCGAGTTCGACCGGAAGGAGAAGCTCCAGGCGGAGCGGGAGATGCTGGGCCTCTACGTCAGCGACCACCCGTTGCACGGGCTGGAGCGGGCTCTGGAGGAGATCTCGTCTGCCCCGATCCCCGCCATCCACGAGGCGAAGGGCGGGGCCGACGTGACCATCGCCGGGCTGCTGACCGCGGTGACGAAGAAGTTCACCAAGAAGGGCGAGTCCTACGTGGTGGGGACCATCGAAGACCTGCAGGGCGGCATCGAGGTCATGTTCTTCCCGTCGTGCTACACGCGGTACGCCGATCTGCTCGTCGAGGATGAGGTGCTGGTCGTCCAAGGGCGCGTCGACGATGGCCGGGACACCACCCAGCTGATCGCCGACCGGGTGTCACGGCCCGACCTGAGCGAGGCCACCGGTGCGCCCCTGAACCTGAGCCTGCACCCGCGGCAGTGTGCCCCCGAGATGGTCACCCGCCTGCGGGCGGTCCTCGCCGAGCACGCCGGACCGGTCGACGTCAGGCTGACCGTTGCGGGGTTGGGGGGTCGCTCGACGGAACTGGCGGTTCCGGAGTCGCTCGGGGTCCGCCGCAGCCAGGGCCTGTTCGCGGAGCTCAAGTCCCTCCTCGGCGCGCAGTGCCTGTGACGACCTGAGCTCGGCCGACGCACGGGATGAAGGCGGCCTGCAGCAGCCTCCGCGATGCCGGGACAGCTCGAGGGCATCTAGAGTCGGGCGGTGGATGGCGGACACTTCGGCGGACGGGCGGGTCGAGGTCCCTCAGCACGCGGCTGTCCTCGCATCCGGCGGCCCGGGGGCCGCGTCCAGCTTGGAGGGTGGGCCCTGGAACTGGCCACCGGTGCCGGTTGCAGAGGCTGCCCACTTGGTGGCCGAGGGAGCGGCCGAGGTCGTCATTCTCGTGGCGGACGATGCCGAGGTGGCAGAAGACGCCGTGGAGCGTCTCGCGTCCTCCGGCGGTGCGCCTGGTCTGCCGATCCTGGTGGTGGCGCAGACGACCTCCACCGAGCGGGCGGGATTGCTGCGGTCAGGTGCAAGCGACGTCATCCCCACGCCGACCGTGGTGGAGGAGGTGGTCCTCCGGGCGGATCGTGCGGTCGCGGCGTTCCGAGCTGGGACGGATCGCGATGCCGCGCTGGCCGCCGCCTCCCTCGCCGGCCAACAACTGGAGAACTTCGCGTACACGGCCTCCCACGACCTGAAGGAGCCGCTCCGCGCGGTCAGCGGGTTCGCCACGCTGCTGGAGCAGCGCTACGGCGAGGTGCTGGAGGGCGATGGGCGGACCTACCTCCGGTTCATCCTCGACGGCACCGACCGGTTGGCCTCCATGATCGGCGGGCTGCTCGAGCTCTCCAGGATCACTCGCCACGAGATCGTCCTGGATGACGTCGACGTGGCCGAGACGCTGGAGGCGGCGATCACCCAGCTCGGGACCGAGAGCCTGCTCGACGGGGCCACCATCGATGTCGACCTCCCATCGGTGACCACGATCCGGACCGACGGGAAGCTCCTGCAGGTCTGCCTGATCCAGCTGCTCTCGAACGCCCTGACGTTCGTGGCGGAGGACCAGTCACCCGTGGTTTCGATCACCGCGACAGCCGACGATCGTTGGGTGTCGGTGACCGTCGCCGACCGAGGGCTCGGGATCCGAACAGGCGACCTGGACCGCGTCTTCGATCTCTTCACCCGTCTGCACGCCCGCGAGCGCTACCCCGGCCACGGGATCGGGCTGGGCATCGTGGCGCTGGCCGTCCGGCGGCTCGGAGGCGATGTGACCATCACCTCTCAGGTCGGCGAGGGAACGACGGTCACGCTCCGACTGCCGGCGTAGCCTCGACCGAACTCACGCCGCAGGTCGTCGGCGTCCGCCGAGACAAGCGGCCACGGTCAGTCAGCGCGGCCGAACTCACACCCCACGATGTGGTCATCCACCATGCCCATCGACTGCATGAAGGCGTAGGCCGTCGTGGGGCCGACGAAGCGTGCCCCCTCTGCCTTCAGGGCCTTGGCGAGCGCGGTGGACTCGGGCGTCGTCGCCGGCACCTCCGCAAGCGAACGCGGACGCGTCCCCGTCTCCGGTGCGAACCGCCAGACGAACGCGTCCAGCGACCCGTGCTGGTCCTGGATCTCCAGCACAACACTTGCGTTGGTGATCGCCGCCTCGATCTTTCCCCGATGACGGATGATCCCGGCGTCCTGGAGCAGCCGGTCGACATCGGACGCCCCGAACTCGCTCACAACCATTGGGTCGAACCCGGCGAACGCGGCCCGGAAGTTGTCCCGCTTCCGCAGGATGGTGATCCACGACAGGCCGGACTGGAAGCCCTCCAGACACAGCTTCTCGTACAGGCGGACGTCGTCGTGGACGGGCCGGCCCCACTCGGTGTCGTGGTAGGCGACGTACTGCTCGTCATCGCCTGGCCACCAACAGCGGACACGTCCGTCCTGGCCTGTGATCAGGCCGTCCTGCGTCGCCACGGTCAGTTCAGCTGGGCGCCGCCAGGACCCGGCGGCCGGAACGAGCCCACCGCGCCGAGGTGCCGGATGATCCCAGCCTCGCGGCGGATGATCTTGGCGGTCGCGAGCATCCGCTCGGCGTGGGTTGGCAACTCGAGCAGGCCCTGCTGTATGGGGACCTCCACCTGGAGGGCGCTGCACGCCAGGTAGGACAACTCGGCTGGGGAGGTCGGCAGGCGCTCGCAGAACTCCTCCGGCACGCCGAGCCCCTTGAGGTAGGGGAGCAGCACGGTTCGCAGCTCCTCTGCCGCGATGACGTCCTGGGGCTCCTCCGACTCATCGAGCTCGTCGACGTCGGCGTGCAGGTAGCTGCGGTCGTTCAGGGTCTCTCGCACACGGAAACGGCCGCTGCCGACAGTGATGATGTCGAAGCGGCCGTCGTCACGTTCGGAGACTGTCCTGATCTTGGTTATGGTCCCCACGGCGTAGATGGACGAGGAGGGCTGCGTGGGCGGAGAGGGATCCGCGGGCGGGTGGCTCTTGCCCGTCGTCCAGTCCGTCCCGACCTCCCGGCCCGAGCGGATGGCCACGACGCCGAACAATCCGTCACCGGCCAGACAGTCACGCAACATGTCCCGATAGCGCATCTCGAACAGGTGCAGGGGAAGTGGCCGGCCCGGGTACAGCACCAGGTGCAGGGGGAACAGCGGGAGGTCCACAGCTGCCCAGACTAGTTGAGCCCGGTTGGCGGTGCCTTCACGCTGTGTGATGCCGCCGTGCGGGCACCGCGCCGGCCGCGTCTGAGGCACCAGCCGACGGCTACGCTGCGGGCCGATGTCCCCCGCCCCACCGCTCCGACGGATAGACCTGCGCGGCGACCGCAGCGACCCCTCCGATCGGCTGCCACGTCCGCCCGCCGGGACCATGACGGACGCCCGTGATGTGGTGACCGACGTCCTCGCCGCCGTGCAGCAGCGAGGGGATGCGGCCGTCGCCGAGTACACACGGCGCTTCGACGGCTGGGACGGATCGGCGTGGCTGGTCCCGCCGGCCGAGCTCAAGCTGGCACTCGAGGCACTGGATCCCGAGCTCCGCCAGGCCCTGGAGACGGCCGCCGAGCAGGTCGAGTGGTTCCACCGCCAGTCCCGGCCGCGCGACTGGGACGACGTCCACGACGGCGCGACGATGGGTGTCCGTCACGCGCCCGTCAAGCGCGTCGGCGTCTACGTGCCGGGCGGACGGGCCGCCTATCCCTCAACGGTTCTGATGACCGTCATCCCGGCGACGGTGGCCGGCGTCGACGAGATCGTCCTCGCAACCCCGCCGGGGCCCTCGGGCATGCCCAACTCGACGATCCTCGCGGCCGCCGCACTGCTCGGGGTGGACAGCGTGGTCCGCGTCGGAGGCGCCCAGGCCGTGGCGGCGCTGGCCTTCGGCACCGAGACCATCCCGAAGGTCGACAAGATCGTCGGGCCGGGCAATGCCTTCGTGGCTGAGGCCAAGATGCAGGTCGCCGCGCAGGGCGTGGTCGGCATCGATGCCATGGCCGGGGTGACCGAGGTGCTCCTGATCGCCGACGGCACCGCCGACCCGCGGCTGGTGGCGACCAGCCTGATCGCGCAGGCCGAGCACGATCCGCTGGTCACCTCGATCCTCGTGACACCGTCCGAGAGGCTGGCCGACCAGGTGGCGCCGTTGGTGGCGGAGGAGGTGGCCGCGCTCCCGACCGGCGAGCGGATCGGGCAGGCGCTGGCCGGGCAGGGTGCGGTGATCCTGGTGGACGACCTGGCCCACGCCGTCGAGGTGTCCGATGCCTTCGCTCCCGAGCACCTGGAGATCCAGACTGCCGACGCCCGCTCGGTGGCCGAGCAGATCGGCGTGGCCGGGACCATCTTCGTCGGGGTGCAGACCCCGACAGCCCTCGGCGACTACTGCGCGGGTCCGAACCACACGCTGCCGACCGGAGGCACGGCGCGGTTCACCGGGGGTCTGCGGACCGATGACTTCATGGTCCCGATCAACTGGGTGGAGTTCTCCACGGACTCGCTCGACCGGATGGTTCCGGTGGTGCGTGCGCTGGGTCAGGCTGAGGGGCTCCCCGCCCACGTCCGATCTCTCGAAGCCCGGCTGGACGCCCGGCGAGAGGGCCGGTTGTGAGCGGCTCGGTCAGAGTGGGTGAACTTCCCACCCACCAGAAGTGGGAAGTCCACCCACCCGGCCAGGCAGATGCCGACTTGGGCTCGGACAGCGGGTTGGGCTCGGACGACGGGTTGGGCTCGGACGACGGGTTGGGCTCGGACGACGGCGGCTCAGGCAGCGAGTTGGGCTCGGACAGCAAGGCAAGACCGGGGCGACCGTGACGGGACAACCGCCGGTCCGAGATGACCTGGTGGACGTCGTGCCCTACGGGGCCCCGCAACTCGACGTCCCGATCCGCCTCAACACCAACGAGACGCCCTGGGCGCCACCACCCGCCTTCTTCGAGGCGCTCTCCCAGCGGGTGGCCGAGGGACTGCCCCTCCACCGCTACCCCGACCGGGACGCCGTCGCGCTGCGCACCGCCCTGGCCGACCGCGAGAGGTTGCCGGTCGAGCAGGTCTGGGTCGCCAACGGGTCCAACGAGATCCTGTCTCAGCTGTTCGCCTGCTACGGCGGGGCCGGACGGTCGGTGCTGCTGCCCCGTCCCGGCTACTCCGCCCACCCGCTGCTCGCGACGGTTACGGGGACGGCCGTCGTCGAGTTCGACCTGGCGGAGGACTTCTCGTTGCCTCCGGAGGTGGCGGTCCAGGCGGTGCAGCGCACTGGGCCGGCCCTGGTGTGCCTGGCCTCTCCGAACAACCCGACCGGATTGACCGTCCAGCCAGAGACCGTCCGCGCGCTGCACGACAGCTTCGACGGACTGGTGGTGCTGGACGAGGCCTACGTCGAGCTGGCCGACGATCCCGGACAGGGTCGGGCATTGCTGGACGAGCTGGACCGGCTGGTCGTCGTCCGCACGTTCAGCAAGGCCTGGCGGCTGGCCGGCCTTCGCCTGGGCTACCTCCTGGCCCCTGCGTGGGTGGTCGAGGATCTGCTCAAGGTGCGGCTCCCCTACCACCTGGACGCGCTGACCCAGGCAGCCGGTCTGGCCGCGCTCGATCTGGCCGACGAGATCACCAGCCACATCCAGGTCCTCGTCGCCGAACGGGCACGGGTGCTGCACGCCCTCGGCACGCTGGACGGCGTGACCGTCTGGCCCTCAGCGGGGAACTTCATCCTGCTCCGGGTGGACGCCACGGGCGTGACGGCTGCCGAGGTGTTCGACAGGCTGCTGGCGGATGGCATCCTGATCAGGGACTTCTCGACCAAACCTCGCCTCGACGGGTGTCTGCGCGTCAGCATCGGCACCCCCGAGGAGAACGACGCCTTCCTGACCGCCCTCGGCGCGGCTCTGACCGCCTGAGCGGCCGCACGCCACCTCAGTGAGTTGACCCATGACCACCCAGTCACCCACCCGCACGGCCCGCATCGAGCGGACCACGAAGGAGACGGCCGTCCTGGTCGAGCTCGACCTCGACGGCACCGGCACCGCCGACATCGAGACCGGGGTGCCGTTCTTCGACCACATGCTGGACCAGTTGGGTCGCCACGGGCGGATCGACTTGCACGTCCGCACGACCGGAGACCTCGAGGTCGACGCCCACCACACCGTCGAGGACACCGGCATCGCCATCGGCCAGGCCCTGGCCGAGGCCTGGGGTGACAAGGCCGGCATCGAACGGTTCGGCGACGCGCTGGTGCCGATCGACGAGGCGCTGGCCCGGGTCGCGGTGGATCTGTCGGGTCGGCCGTATCTGGTGTACGACGCCGACACGCCCGTGGAGCTCGTCGGGACCTACGAGACCAGTCTGACCAAGCACTTCTTCGAGGCGTTGGTGGCCAACTCGCGCATCTCACTGCACGTGAGCTGTCTGGCCGGGGACAACTCCCACCACATCCAGGAGTGTGTCTTCAAGGGAGTGGCCGTCGCCCTCCGCCGGGCCGTGGCGGTCACCGGGCAGGGGGTGCCCTCCACCAAGGGCGTCCTGCAGTGAGCGCTCCTGAGGCTCGGCGGTGAGCGTCACCGCTGCCGTCCTGGACTACGACGCCGGCAACCTGCGGTCGGCCGAGAAGGCCCTGGACCGAGCCGGCTTCGACGCGCAGGTGACCGCTGACGCGCGTGCGGCTGCCAACGCCGATCTTGTGGTCGTCCCCGGTGTGGGGCACTTCGGTCAGTGCGTCCGCCAGTTCGACCAGGCCGGCTTCACGCCCCTCATCCGCGACCGAGTGGCCAACGGTCGGCCCGTACTCGGCATCTGCGTCGGCCTGCAGATCATGTACGAGGGGTCCGATGAGGACGCCGACGTCCGAGGCCTCGGCATCCTGCCGGGTTGGGTTCACCGGTTCCCGGCCGTCGCCGCGGACGGCCAGCCGCTGACGGTGCCGCACATGGGCTGGAACGCCCTTGGCGTGCCGGGCGGCGACGAGCCCGACCCACTGGTCCGACCGGTCGTGGGTGAGCGCGTCTACTTCGTCCACTCCTTCTACGCCGCGCCGTCCGACCCCGACCACGTGATCGCCCAGACGACCTACGGCGGCCGACACGTCCCGGCCATCGCACGGGAGGGGAGCGTGATCGGCACCCAGTTCCACCCCGAGAAGTCAGCCGATGTCGGCCGTCGACTGCTGGAGGCCATCCGGGCCGAGGTGGCCGCGGTGGCCCAGTCCTGACGCAGCCCCCTCGAGGCCATGGGGCACCAAGGTGCACCTGCCCTGCAGACCGCCGGCTATCTGCACCATGTTGCTGAATGGCGGCGACCTACCCTGTCGCCCATGCCCCTCACCCTCTTCCCAGCCGTCGACATCAAGCACGGCCGCGCCGTCCGACTGACCCAGGGCAAGGCCGATGCCGAGACCGTCTACGACGTCGACCCGGTCGCAGCCGCGCAGCGCTTCGCCGACGAGGGGACCGAGTGGCTGCACGTCGTCGACCTCGATGCCGCCTTCACCGGCGAGCCGAAGAACCGCCACCTGATCGCCGACATCGTCCAGGCGACCGGTGTCAAGGTGCAGGCCAGCGGGGGTATCCGGACCCTCGAGGACCTGAACGCCTCGATCGGGTACGGCGCCCAGCGGGTGGTGATCGGCACCATGGCGCTGGAGGACCCCTCCTTCGTCGAGGCCGCCCTCGACGCCCACGGGGAGAGGGTCGCGATCGGCCTGGACGCGGAAGGGCACACGCTGAAGGCGCGAGGCTGGACCTCGGAGTCCGGTGACCTGTTCGAGGCGTTGGCGACCTTCACCGAGATGGGTGTGGCCCGGTTCGTCTTCACCGACATCCGGCGTGACGGGATGCTGAGCGGCCCGAACGTCGAGCGACTCTGCGAGGTGGCCGACGCCACCACGGCGCAGGTGACGGCCAGCGGTGGGGTCTCCTCCCTGGCCGATCTGGAGACCCTTGCGCGCTGCCACGAGCGGGTTGATGCCGCCATCGTGGGCAAGGCGCTCTACGCCGAGGCCTTCACCCTGACGGAGGCTCTGGAGTTGGTGGCCAACCGGTGACGACGGACCAGGACGGGTTGGCAGTCCGCGTCATCCCCTGCCTCGACGTCGACGCCGGCCGGGTGGTCAAGGGCGTTCAGTTCACCGGTCTCAGGGACGCCGGTGACCCGGTCGAGCTCGCCCGCCTCTACGACGCCGAGGGTGCCGACGAGTTGGTCTTCCTCGACATCACCGCCTCCTCCGACGACCGGGACACGATCTACGACGTCGTCCGGATCACTGCCGAGCAGGTGTTCATCCCCTTGACCGTGGGCGGTGGAGTGCGATCGGTGGAGGATGCTCGCAAGCTCCTCCGGGCGGGGGCCGACAAGACGTCGGTCAACTCCGCCGCCCTGGCCGACCCCACCGTGCTCAGCCGGATCGCCGATGCCTTCGGCAGCCAGTGCGTGGTCAGCGCGGTCGACGCCAAGCGCCGTGACCCCGACGACCCGAGCCAGGGCTGGGAGGTCTACACCCACGGTGGCAGGCGACCGACCGGTGTGGACGCGATCGAGTGGATCGCCGAGTGCGAGCGCCGCGGAGCCGGCGAGATCCTGCTGACCTCGATGGACCGGGATGGCGCCAAGATCGGGTTCGACACCGAGCTGCTGGCCCGCGTCGACGACGCCGTCACCGTCCCGGTCATTGCCAGCGGCGGAGCGGGCTCAACCGACCACATGATCGAGGGGGTGACTCACGGACGGGCCTCCGCAGTGCTGGCCGCGTCGATCTTCCACTTCGGCGAGATCTCGATCGGCCAGGTCAAGCAGGGCATGGCCGCGGCCGGCCTGCCCGTCCGGATGACCTGAGCGGACCCGTCGCGCGAGGTCCCAGGTCGATTCGCCCTAGGCGTCGAGCGCAGCCAGGATCACGTCGAGGTCGAGGAAGTACAGGGTGTCGTTGGTGACCAGCCCGCGCGCCAGGGTGAAGACCTCCACCAGCGGCACCTCGACGGCCAGACCGGTCGGCTGCCCGGTGGCGGCGAACGTGCCCTGCAGGAACACGCGGTCAGCGTCGGCGAAGAGCGTCGGTTCGCCCTCCGGCGGCGTGGGCGGTGGTCCCCAATACCGGGCCAGCGCCTCACCGTACTCGGCATCGGGGATCGTCCCGCCGTACGGCAGCGCGGCTGGCGTCGTCACGGTCATGTCGGGCGACTTGAAGGCGCTGTTGTCACCGCCGGTCACGAGGTTGTCCACCCACTCCTCCATGACCCGGAGGTTGCGCCGTTCGCGAGGGTCATCGCAGCGCCGCTCGGGTGGCCAGGCCAGCGCTGCCGTGGCTGATCCGGCCACGCTTGTGGCAGTGCCGAGGATGACGGTGCGGCGGTCCATGGAGTGTCCTTCCCAGCGGCGGTTGGGACTCCACTGTGACGGGTGAGGTTGTGAGAACTCTGTGGATCCGTCACCGGGGGAACATCGCGGTCGGCCCGCCCGTCCGGGTGCCCCGAGGTCCTCAGCCCAGCAGGGCGCCGGCCATCTCCACGAGGGTCGCCGCTATGGACGCGCGCCGATTGACCATGTCGAGGTGGTTGCCCGGCTCGACGGCCACGGTCCAGCCGCGCGAGACCGCAGCGTCCAGGTTCGCGCCGTAGGCGTCGCTGAGCAGGAGGTAGCCGCACGACCGTCCATCCCAGCCGGCCGGGATCGGTATCGGCTGGGCGAAGTAGCTCAGCGGCAGCTGTGGCATCTCCTGCCGCAGCCGGGCTCGGACCTCCGGATCCACGACCAGTCCGACCATGGCGTCATCCCCGAACCACTCCGCCCACACCGGCAGCCGCGCGACGTCGTCGCCCGCGGACGATGACCCCTCCTGGGCTGCGGGAACGAGGGAGCGGACGAAGTCGAAGAACTGCGGCGGGACCACGTCGACGGTTCCCGAGGCGGGCGGGATGACGGCATCGACCAGGATCAGCGCGTCCGGTCCGGGCCGCATCCTGCTGACGATCTGGGGGAGCAGCGGCCCCGCGCCGGAGTGACCGACGAGCACGTGCGGTCCGTCGCCCTCGGCTGCTCGTGCGGCGGCGGAGTCGGCCATGGCCTCCCACCGTCCCTGAGCCGCCAGCCGGACCAGAGACGGCACGGCCACGTCGTGACCCTCATCTCGTAGGGTCATGGCGACGGGCGTCCAGGTGCCCGGACCGACCAGCGGGCTGTGGACCAGCGTGAAGCGCACAGCGATCATGATGCCTCCCCGTGGGGTCGTCGTCGGCGCACGAATCCCCTGTTGCGAGACCAGCTGGCCGGGCTGGCCGCACGCCACCGAGCGCCTACCATCGCCGCGACCCATGGACGCCGACCAGCTGACGCAGCGCCTAACCCTCACCGAGGAGGGGCTGATCCCCGCCATCATCCAGCAGCACGACACCGGCGAGGTGCTCATGATGGCCTGGATGACCCCGGCCACGCTGGCCGAGACCCTGGAACTGGGGGAGACCGTCTTCTGGTCGCGCTCCCGTCGCGAGCGTTGGCACAAGGGCGCCACCAGCGGCAACACCCAACGGGTCGTGGACGTCCAGATCGACTGTGACGCCGACGTCCTCCTCGTCGCGGTCGACCAGGGTGATGGCGTCGCCTGCCACACGGGCGCCCGCACCTGCTTCGGGCCACTGGAATCGCTGGAGGACACGCCTCGACAGTGAGTGCCTCACCCGATCTCGACCACTTCCTCGAACTGGCCGACGGACACGTGCTCGTCCCAGTCGTGCGGGAGGTGCTGGCCGACGTCTCCACGCCGGTCAGCGTCTACGCGCGGCTGCGGGAGCCAGGCTCGTTCCTCCTCGAGTCGGTCGAGCAGGGTGAGCGGTGGGGCCGCTACTCCTTCATCGGCCTGGCGCCGCTGATCACGATGACCGCTGCTGATGGCGTCGTCCATGTGGACGGTGAGGTACCGGACGCCGTCCATCAGGCGGCCGCAACCGGTGACCCACTGGTCACGGCGCAGGCACTCCTCGACTGGTTGACCGTGCCGGAGCTGCCCGCCCTGCCGCCGCTGTTCGCCGGGCTCGTCGGGTACCTCGGGTGGGACGTCGTCCGGTTCATCGAGTGCCTCCCGACGGACACGATCGACGACCAAGGGCTGGATGATGCGCGCCTGATCGTGCCCGGCCAGGTGGTGGCCTTCGATCATCTGCGGCAACGGCTGACCGTGGTCACCAACACCATCCCGGGGTCGGACCCCGAGGGTGCGCACCGGGCCGCGGTGGAGGCCGGGGAGCGGCTGGTCACACACCTGGCGGAGCCGATCGCCGCCCCGGTCATCCCCCCACCGGAGCCGACTCAGGTCGAGCAGGCAGCCGCGAACATGGAGCCGGCCCAGTACATGGCCTCCGTCGACGCCGCCAAGGCCTACATCCGAGCCGGGGACGCCTTCCAGATCGTCCCGTCGCAGCGCTTCTCCCTCGAGACCACGGTCGACCCGCTGGCCGTCCACCGCGTCCTGCGGGTCATCAACCCCTCGCCCTACATGTACCTCTTCGACTTCGGGGACCTGCAGATCGTCGGATCCTCGCCCGAAGCCCTGGTGACCGTCAATGACGGGACGGCGCAGATCTGGCCCATCGCCGGCTCGCAGCCGCGCGGTGCGACCCCGGCCGAGGACGCCGAACTGGAGGAGCGGCTGACGACCGACGAGAAGGAGCGCGCCGAACACGTGATGCTGGTCGACCTGGCCCGCAACGACCTGGGGCGGATCTCCGACGTCGCCTCCGTCGAGGTCACCGACTTCATGTCCGTGGTCCGGTACTCCCACATCATGCATCTGGTCAGTCGGGTGAGCGGCACCGTGGCCGAGGGCATGGGACCGATCGACGTCATCCGGGCAACCTTCCCGGCTGGCACGCTGAGCGGTGCACCCAAGGTCCGGGCGATGGAGATCATCGAGGAGCTCGAGCCCACCCGGCGCGGCATCTACGGCGGCGGCATCGGCTACATCGACCTGGCCGGCAACGCCGATCTGTGCATCGCCATCCGGACCCTGGTGTTCCACGGCGGCCACGCCTACGTCCAGGCGGGCGCGGGTGTCGTGGCGGACAGCGTGCCAGAGACCGAACACGAGGAGACGCGCAACAAGGCGATGGCGTTGCTCAGTGCCGTGCGGGCAGCCGAGGCGTGGGAGCGGAGCGTCGAGGACACGGCCGTCCACGTCGCCACAGTGGGGGAGGACCGGGGGTGAAGACCAGCTACCTGGGCCTTGCCGTGGTTCTGCTGGGCGTGCTCATGCTGGGACTGACCACCGCAACGTGGTGGGAGGTCGCGGTCGCCAGCCCCTCCCCGGAGGAGTTCGAGTTGCCGCAGCGGATTCGTGGGCTGAGCGGGGCCGAGTTGAGGCCAGGGTCAGTTCCCACGTCCTTGATCGTCATGGCCGCGGGGACGCTGCTGCTGCTGGTCAGTCCGGTCGGGCGAGTTGCCGGTCGACGTGGCCGCACCATCACCATCGCGCTCGCCACAGTCACGGTGTTCGGTGCGATCGTGCCCGTCCTGACCATTCCCGGAGAATCCTTCGGCGTCGTCCTCCTGGGCGGTGTGGACCCCGATGAGACCGTTCTGCCGGCCATGGGGCTCTACGGCCTCGCCCTGCTGGGGTGTCTGGTGCTGTGCGGTCTGGCGTGGCGGCTGCGCTCCCCGTCGGCTCCGGCGGCCGACGTGGCGGACAGCAGCTACACCGTGGAGGCGGTCCAAGCCGAGACGACCGCGGACGAGGAGTGGGATCTGGCCGACGCGTCCCCGAACTCGACGTCGGAGCGCGACTCGTGAGTCGGCTGGCCGCCCTGGACCTCGGCTCCAACTCGTTCCACCTCCTCGTGGCCGACACCCGCCCGCGGGGCCGCATCAAGCGCGTCAAGACCCGCAAGCTGACCAACCGACTGGGCGAGCCGGTGGCGAGGACCGGCAAGCTGGGCAAGGACGCCTTCAAGCGCGCCGCGACCGCCTTCGATGACCTCATGGAGATCGTCGAGGACGAGGGAGCCGAGCAGGTCGTGGCCGTCGCGACCGAGGCACTGCGGGTCGCCGAAGACGGGGACGCCTTTCGCAAGGAGATGCGCAAGCGGCACGGGGTACCCATCCAGCTGCTGGACGGGCGGGACGAGGCCGCGCTCAGCCTGAAGGGGATCGTCTCGGCCATGAATCTGGCCGACGATGCCGAGGTGCTGATGATGGACCTCGGGGGCGGATCCCTGGAGATCGCCCTGGGAGGAACCGGCGGGATGGCTGCTGGCGTCTCGTTGCCCCTGGGGGGCGGGAAGCTGGTCGACCACGTGTCCGACCCGCCCCGACTGCACGAGCAGGCGGCGCTGCACCGGCACTGCATGGAGCTGATCCAGCCGGCCGCGGAGGAGATCCTGGCGCAGCGGCGGTACCCGGACGAGCGGCTGGTCACCTACGGCACGGCCGGGACGATCCGGGACCTCGGCCGACTGGGGCTGAAGATGATCGGAGGCGCGGTGCCGGAGAAGGTCCGGGGGATGCTGGTCAGCCGCGACCAGTTGGAGCTCGCCTACGCCCACCTGTGCTCGATGGACGCCCACGCCCGTATGGACATCGAGGGCATCTCGGCCAAGCGGGCTGATCTGCTGCCCGGGGCCGGGGTGGCGGTGCTGGCGACCATGCAGGCCCTGGATCTGCCGGCCATCACCCTGTGCGACTGGGGTCTCCGCGAAGGGGTGCTGCTCGACGTGGTCGCTGGGTGTCACATCGTCGACCCGAAGGTGGTCACCGACCGATGAGATCTGGATTCCTGCAGCAGGTGTGTGCCGAGGCCAGCCAGCGGGTGGCGGCGGACGAAGCCGAGGTCCCGCTGGCCGAGATGATCCACCAGGCCCAGGCCACGGCGCCACCTCCGAGCTTCGCAGCTGCCCTCGCCGACCCGCGAGCCGGTCAGGTTGCGGCCATCACGGAGGTGAAGCGGGCCAGCCCCTCCCGCGGCCACATGGCCGACATCCCCGACCCCGCGGCACTGGCCAGGTCCTACGCCGACGGCGGTGCCAGCGCGATCAGCGTGCTGACGGAGCCGGCTCACTTCTCCGGTGGCCTGACCGACCTCGAGGCGGTGGCTGACGCGGTTGATCTTCCGGTCATCCGCAAGGACTTCATCGTCGTCGAGTACCAGGTCTGGCAGGCGCGCTCGGCTGGGGCCGCGGCCGTGCTGCTGATCGTGGCGGCGTTGGAGGACACCCAGATGGGCCAGCTGATGCGGGTGGCCGACCGGGCGGGGCTCGATTGCCTGGTCGAGACACACAGCGCGGAGGAGGTGGCGCGAGGCGTGGCCGCCCACGCCACGGCTGACACAGGTCGGCGTCTGATCCTCGGGGTCAACGCCCGCGATCTGGTGACGCTGGAGGTCGACCGCGGCCACGTGGCCCGAGTTCGGGAGGAGGCCGACCTGCCTGACGGGGCCCTGCTCGTCGCCGAGAGCGGCATCCGCGGCCGTGCGGACGTGGCGGAGTACGAGGCGCTCGGCGCTGACGCGATCCTGGTGGGGGAGCACGTCGCGACGGCTGCGGACCCCACCGCGGCCGTACGGGCGCTGCTGGGCTGAGGTCCGCCGCGCCCTGGTCTGCCCGTTGAGGTCCGGTCGCCGTTGCGGGTGACCTGGGTGGGTGGACATACCACCCCGCGGGAGGGGTATGTCCACCCACCGGTGGCCGACCGGCGCAGACCTGGCCGTGCGGACCAGGCCGCGTACCGTTGGGCCTCCCGCGACCGGACCCCATCGGAGCCTTCCGTGACCACCCTCGACGCACCACACGACACCCAGTTCGGCCGCTTCGGCGGCCAGTACGTCCCCGAGGCGCTCATGGGTGCCCTGGACGAGTTGACCGCCAGCTTCGGCGAGGCCATGGCCGACCCGGCCTTCCTCACCGAGATGAACGGCCTCCGGGCGACCTACGGCGGCCGGCCGACCGCGCTGTACCGAGCCGACCGGCTGACCGAGCACGCCGGTGGCGCGACCATCTACCTCAAGCGCGAGGACCTGGCCCACACCGGCTCCCACAAGCTCTGCAACGTCCTCGGACAGGGCCTGTTGGCCAAGCGGATGGGCAAGCCGCGCCTGATCGCCGAGACCGGCGCCGGCCAGCACGGCGTCGCGACGGCGACCATCGCCGCACTCCTCGGCCTCGAGTGCGTGGTCTACATGGGAGAGGAGGACTGCCGGCGTCAACGGCTCAACGTCGTCCGCATGCGGCTCATGGGTGCGACCGTGGTGCCGGTCACGTCAGGTACCCGGACGCTCAAGGACGCCATCAACGAGGCCATGCGCGACTGGGTGACCAACGTGGACGACACCCACTACCTCATCGGCTCGGTGATGGGTCCGCATCCCTTCCCGACCATGGTCCGCGACTTCGTCAAGGTCATCGGCGAGGAGATCAAGGGCCAGATGCTCGAGGTGGAGGGTGCGCTGCCCGATGCCGTCGTCGCCTGTGTCGGTGGTGGGTCCAACGCGATGGGTGCGTTCTACGAGTTCATCGAGGACCCGGGCGTCCGACTGGTCGGCGTCGAGGCGGCCGGCCACGGGGTCGACAGCGGCCGGCACTGCGCCACGATCAGCGGTGGGACGGAGGGGATCCTCCACGGGGCCCGCACGATCGTCCTGCAGGACGAGTTCGGACAGGTGCAGCCGACCCACTCGATCAGCGCAGGCCTGGACTATCCGGGCATCGGGGCCGAGCACGCGTGGCTGGCCGACACCGGCCGTGCGGAGTACCTGGCCGCGACGGACACCGAGGCGCTCGAGGGGTTCAAGCTGCTCTGCGAGCTGGAGGGCATCATCCCAGCCCTCGAGCCGGCGCACGCCGTCGTGCCTGCGCTGCGGCTGGCCCGGGAGATGGGCGAGGACGCCACCGTGGTGATCAACCTCTCCGGCCGCGGGGACAAGGATGTGGACGAGGTGGCACGGGTGCTCGAGATGACCAGCCTCGACGGTGCTGAGGCGCCGCCGGCCGGAGGTGCGTGATGGCCGTCGCCCAGCGGATTGCGGCCGTGAACGCCGAGGGGCGTGCAGCCCTCATCGTCTACCTGCCCGCCGGGTACCCGGACATGGACACCTCACAGGCATGCATCGAAGCCGCCGTGGAGGGCGGTGCGGATCTGATCGAAGTCGGCTTGCCCTACTCCGACCCGCTGATGGACGGGCCTATCATCCAGGCCGCGAACCAGGTCGCCATGGGCCACGGGTACACCCCGGCCGATGACCTGGCGATGTGTGGCCGCCTGACGGCAGCGATCGACGTTCCCGCGGTGGCGATGACGTACTACAACATCGCCTGGCACTACGACGGCGTGGACCAGCTGGAGGCGTTCGCCGACGCCTGCGCCGAGGCCGGGTTGGCCGGGACGATCCTGCCCGACCTGCCCGCCGACGAGGGGGTCACCTGGTGCAAGGTCTCCGCGGCGCACGGGTTGGAGACGGTGTTCCTGACCTCGCCCAGCTCCTCCGACGAGCGGATCGCCGGGGTCGTGGAGGCCTCCACCGGATTCGTGTACGCCACCTCGACCATGGGTGTCACCGGGGTCCGGCAGTCCCTGTCGGAGCGAGCCCGGCCGCTGGTGGACCGCATCAGGCCGTTGACCGACAAGCCGGTGTGCGTCGGGATCGGGGTGACCCTGCCGGAGCACGCCGAGGAGATCGCGGGCTTCGCCGACGGGGTGATCGTCGGCTCAGCCGTCGTCAAGGCGGCCGGGGAGGGAGGCCCCGAGGCGGTCAAGGAGTACGTGGCCGGGCTGGCCGAGGGTGTCCGTCGGGCTGCGCGCGCCTGACCCCTGAGGGTGTGTCACCTGTGCCTGGAGGGCCGCTCGAACCTGACGCACCTCCGTGCGCTGTGGCCCGGTCCAGGTTGGTGTGTCACGTGTGCCTGCGGGGCCGCTCGAACTTGACACACTTGGCCCACTGCTCAGCCCCGCCGAGCCGCCCTGGCCGCGATCCACAGCGCGATCCCGGCGTGCGCCGACCAGGCTGCTGTCCGGACCCAGTTGGTGGAGACCAGACGCCGGATGGCCTCGAGGTCGATCCCGTCTGACAGGCGCCCATGCTCCGGCACGGCCAAGCCGACCGTGGCCAGCACCGCCACCCCAGCGGCCGCGAGACCGGCCAGCGGAAGGACCCGTCCGACTCCGTCCGGTGGGTCAGCGACCAAGGCCAGCGAACTGAGCCCCTCCACCGCCCAGGGCAGCAGGATCACCAGGCTGATGCGGCGCTGGTGCTCGGCCATGTAGGCCACGAACGTTCCCTCGCCAACCTGCTCGAACAGGGGGTAGTGGACGACCTGGATCGTCCAGATCATCCCGGCCATGAAGACCGACGAGGCCACGTTGGCCAGGACCACCGGCTTCACGACGAGCTACTTGCCGAGGACCTGCCGCAGACCAGCCGCCAGATTCGCGAACTGGAAGGTGTACCCGTCCTTCTCCGTCCGCTGCGGTTCGACTCGTTGGGAGTGGAACAGCAGCGCGTCGGCCAACTCGCCCAGGATGAGCTTCGGGCCGAACTTCGGCACCGGCAGGAACGTCGGTCGGCCGAGTACGTCGCCGAGGACCTCGGTGAACTCGGCATTGGTCGTCGGGTTGGGCGCCGTGAGGTTGTACGCGCCGTCGGCGTCCTCGTTCTCGAGCATCCAGCGGATCGCTCCCGACACGTCGTCGATCGTGATCCATGACCACCACTGCTCGCCGGAGCCGAACTTCCCCCCGACCCCCAGCTTGAACAAGGGGAGCATCTTCTGCAGGGCGCCACCGTCCGGATCCAGCACGATCCCAGTGCGCGGGTGGCACACCCGGATCCCGGCCTCACGCGCCGGGTCTGCGGCCGCCTCCCACGCCACGACCACATCGGCCAGGAAGTCGTCCCCAGGTGGCGAGGACTCGGTCAGCACCGTGTCGCCGGCATCGCCGTAGTAGCCGATCGCGCTGGCGCTGACCAGCACCTTCGGGCCACCATCAGCAGCCGCCATCGCCGTGGTCAGCGTGGTCGTTCCGTTGACGCGGCTCTCACGAATCCGTCGCTTCCGGGCGTCGGTCCACCGGCCCGCACCGATTGGCTCACCGGCCAGGTGGACGACGGCGTCCACACCCCGGAGCGCGGCAGGGTCCAGTGGCCCCGTCGTACTCCAGACGATGTCAGAGCCCGTCGGGTTGCTCCGGACCATGCGGATGGGCTGGTGCCCGTCCGAGAGAAGGTCCGCCACGAGGCGCTCTCCGATGAGGCCGGTGGATCCGGTGATGGCGATCTTCATGCTGCGCTGCTTTCGTGGTGGGCTGGGCGAGCGGCCGAGCAGGGTTCAGCGCCGATGGAGGCTGCCCAGACCGGCGTCGACGGCCAGGACCTGGCCGGTCACCACCCGCTGGACCGGGTCGAGCAGCCAGGCGATGGCGCTCGCCACCTCCTCGGGCTGGGCGATCGTCCCCATGGGGTGGAGGTTCTCGCTGGCCTTGCGGGCGGTGTCGGTGGCCAGCAGCTTGCTGGTCAAGGCCGTCTCGGTCATGCCGGGAGCGACCGCGTTGACGCGGATCCCCTTGTCGGCGTAGGAGGATGCCGAGGCACGTGCCAGCGCTTCGACCCCACCTTTGGCGGCGGCGATCGCGTCGTGGTGCCGCATCCCGGTCCGGGCCACAGCGGACGACATGAGGACGATCGACCCACCGCTCCGTGCCGTGACCAACGACCCGGCGGCCGCGCGGACGACGTTGAAGGCCGTCAGCAGACTCGCGTTGATGGTGTCGCTGAACTCCTCCGGTGAGGTTCGGTGGGCCGGCTTGAGCAGCAACGAGCCGGCCAGGTTCACCGCCCCGGTTATCTCCCCGGCCTCCTCGAACAGTGCGTCGACCGCTTCCGGGTCCGTGGCGTCGCAGACAACAGACGTGGCACCCACCTCGCTGGCCAACTCATCAAGTGGCTCCTTGGTTCGTCCGGCCAGGGTGAGTGTGGCTCCGGACTTGGCGAGACGGCGGACCAGTTCCGACCCGATGCCACCTGCTGCTCCGACGATGACGACTGACTGTTGTTCGCTCATGGGGGAGGGGTACCCCGCCCGAGGTCTCGGTATCCACGCCTCGATGAGGGCGGGCCCCGTAGCACCGCTCGGACGGCGCGCCTAAGCTACGTGGGCCACGCGCCCCTGTAGTCCAACTGGCAGAGACACACGACTCAAACTCGTGCAAGTGTGGGTTCGAATCCCACCGGGGGTACCCACAACACGGAAGGCCTTCCTGCGAATGACCGACGTCGCTGACGCACCGATCCGGGTCCTGATCGCCGAGGACGAGGCACTGATCCGCCTCGACCTCAAGGAGATGCTGGTCGAGGAGGGCTTCGAGGTCGTTGCCGAGGTCAGTGACGGCGCCACGGCCGTCCGGATGGCGCGGGAGTTGCAGCCGGACCTGTGCATCCTCGACGTCAAGATGCCGGTCATGGACGGCATCCAGGCCGCAGACCAGATCACGGGTGAGCGGCTCTCGGCCGTGCTCATCCTGACAGCCTTCAGCCAGCGCGATCTGATCGAGCAGGCACGTCGCGCAGGGGCCATGGCGTACCTGGTCAAGCCCTTCCAGAAGCACGACCTGCTGCCTGCGATCGAGATCGCCGCAGGCCGGTTCAAGGACCTGAAGGGGCTCGAGGCGGAGGTCGGGACCTTGACCGACCGGCTCGAGGCCCGCAAGGTTGTGGAGAAGGCCAAGGGTGTCCTCATGGAGACGGAGGGCATGACCGAAGCCGCTGCATTCCGCCACCTACAGAAGGCCGCCATGGAGCAGCGGCTGACCATGAAGATCATCGCGGAACAGGTCATCAACGACCACGCTGACGCCGCAGGCTGACGCCCTACGACTGTCGTAGGAGGTTTCTGGGAAGTCTCCGCATCGGGCCGATAGCATTCGCCATCAAATTCCATGTGAAGGGACACGCAATGAAGATCGAACGTTTCCGCTGGCTCATCGCCCTGATGACGCTGCTCGCTCTGACGGCCGCCGCCTGTGCGTCGGACGATGACGGAGATGCCGAGGTGGAGGAGTCGGCCGACGAGGCCAGCGCGGCAGTCGACGACGTCGAGGCATCGGCCGACGAGGCCATGGAGGACGCCGAGGAGGCCGCCTCCTCGGGTGACCTCGGGCTCCTCGAGGAGGGTCAGCTCCTCGTGGGCTCCGACATCGCCTTCGAGCCGTTCGAGAGCATCGTGGATGGCGAGCCAGTTGGGTTCGACATCGACTTGATGGACGAAATCGCTTCTCGGATCGGTGTCGAGGTGGAGTACCAGAACACACCGTTCGACACCATCTTCACGCAGCTGGCTGGTGGTTCCTTCGACGCCATCATCTCAGCCATCACCATCACCGACGAACGCGACGAGACCATCGACTTCTCCGACCCCTACTTCGCCGCCAACCAGGGTCTGGCGACGCTCGAGGGCTCTGAGATCACGGGCGTCGGCGACCTCACCGCCGACACGACGATCGCGGTCCAGTCCGGGACGACGGGTGCTGACTACGCACTTGAGAACTTCGCGGACAGCTCCATCCAGGAGTTCCCGACCTCCGTCGACGCGTTTGCCGCGTTGGCCAGCGAGTCGGTGGATGCGGTCTTCATCGACCTCCCCGTCGTCGGCGGTCAGGTCGAGGCTGGGACGGCCGTGCTTGCCGAGGAGGTCAACACCGACGAGCTGTATGGCATCGGGGTCGGTGAGGGCAACACCGGTCTGGCCACCGCCATCAACGAGGCCCTGGCCGGCATCATCGAAGACGGAACCTACGCCGAGATCTACGGCACCTGGTTCGAGGGCGACGTCCCGGAGCAGTTCGCCAGCTAGGGAATCGCCAGCTAGGCAAGAGCCTGCGCCCCACCCGTGACCGGGTGGGGCGTCGCTGTTTTCGCGGCTGTTGCGTCGGCAGGTGTCTCCGGAAACACATCTGTGCGAGAGTGCGCATCGGACCACGTCCCGAGGTGGTCCAGTGAGGATCGGATGACCATGACCGACACTGCGCAGCAACCACCAGCCATGCTGGATCGTCCCGACCGGGTGACGCCGAGCGGCGGGGACACGGCGCCGAAGATCGCCCTTGCACTGGGCGCCTTCACGCTGATCGCCGCACCGGTCGTCATCTTCGTCGTCAACGTCGGCATCGCTGGCGCCCTGGTGCCCATCGCGGGAGTTGCAGCCTGGTGGGTCGCCACGCAGTACGGCCGTCGGATCGACTACAGCCCGCCTGGGGACGGCACCATGCGCCAAGCCACGATGGGCAAGCAGGCGGGCCTGGCTGGACTTGCCATCTTCGTCGTGGGCGGGCTGATCTCGTGGTCGCTCAGCAGTTCCGAGCAACTGTCCACGCTCCAGACGCTCTTCTTCGACCTCGGCTTCATGGCAGACGCGCTGCCGACCATGTTCTTCGAGGGGCTCAAGGTGACGATGATCGCGTGGATCATCGCCACGGTGATGGGTCAGATCCTCGGGACGATCCTCGCTCTGATGCGCATCTCGCGGGTGTGGCTGATCAGGAACTTCGCCGTTCTGTACATCGACATCTTCCGCGGGTTGCCGGCAATCCTGACCATCGTCCTCATCGGATTTGCACTGCCCTTGGCGGGTATCCGTCCGGTCGGGAACAACCCCATCTTCAAGGCTGCGTTCGCCCTCGGGCTTGTCGCGACGGCCTACGTCGGGGAGATCGTCCGATCAGGCATCCAGTCGATCGATGAGGGACAGATGGAGGCGGCGAGGTCGCTCGGCATGCCACATCGGGAGGCCATGCGGTTGGTGATCGTGCCGCAGGGGCTCCGGCGGGTGGTCCCGCCGTTGACCAACGAGTACATCGCGCTGCTGAAGGACACGTCACTGATCTTCGTGGTTGGGCTCGCAGCCAACGCAACGAGCTTCTTCGAGGGCCGCGACCTGTACCGCGTGGGCACCAACTTGGCCCAGCAGAACGGCAACTACTCAGCTGTGGTGCTGGCTGGGATCTTCTATCTGCTGCTCACGGTTCCGCTCACAAGACTGACCAACTACCTCGACGACCGATTGCGGGAAGGACGAAAAGCCGAGGCCCGCCAGAAGGGCGGCGAAGACGACGACCCGCTGGAACCTGGGCTGGGCATGACCAATGCTGGGGGAGTCTAAGGTGAGCACCCCACGAGTGGAACTGCGCAACCTCCAGAAGTCCTTCGGGTCCCTCAAGGTTCTGACCGGTATCGATCTCGAGATCCCGGCCGGTGAGGTGGTCGTCGTGGTCGGGCCGTCCGGCTCCGGGAAGTCGACCATGCTCCGGTGTGTCAACCTCCTCGAGGAGCCGACTGGGGGTCAGGTGCTGCTCGACGGCATCGACATCACCGAGGACGGCGTCAACGTCGACCGCATGCGCCAGCGCTGCGGCATGGTCTTCCAGCACTTCAACCTCTTCCCGCACATGACCGTCCTCGGCAACGTCACGGTCGCGCTTCGCAAGGTCAAGGACATGTCGAAGTCGGAGGCCAACGAGATCGGGATGGCCCGGCTCTCCGAGGTGGGTCTGGCCGAGAAGGCCGACGTCCGCCCCGCGCAGCTCTCCGGCGGGCAGAAGCAGCGCGTCGCGATGGCCCGCGCGCTGGCCATGGAGCCCGAGGTGATGCTCTTCGACGAGGTCACCTCCGCGCTCGACCCCGAACTGGTCAAGGGCGTCCTGGACGTCATGACCGATCTGGCCAGCCAGGGCATGACCATGATGGTCGTCACGCACGAGATGGGCTTTGCCCGCGAGGTCGCCGACCGCGTGATCTTCATGGACGGCGGCGTGATCGTCGAGGATGGCCCGCCCCTCGAGATCATGGAGAACCCGCAGAGCGATCGCCTCAAGGAGTTCCTCAGCCAGGTCCTGTGAGTTACACGCACGACACCACGTGTCCTTCCATCGGGAGTATGCTGCCGACCACTCGCCACGCGTGACCTCGCGTGATGAGACCCAACACAAGGTGAGTTACGTGGTTGCTGTGGAGTGGAAGCGAGCGGTTGCGCTCATCGCGACCGTCCTGGTCGCGGTCGGCATCGCCTGGGCGCCCTCGGCGTTGGCCCAGGACGAGGAACCGGCCGAGCAGGCGCTGGCCCGTGTGTTCAGTGGCGCCGGCCAGGACCAGGAGCGGATACCAAACGTCGGCATCACGGTCATCGATGCGGAGGGAGCGGAGATCGGTTCAGCCCTCACCGATGACAACGGTGAGGCCCTGATCGACCTCCCCGGCCCCGGTGAGTACACCATCCAGATGGACGCCACCACCCTGCCCGAGGGCCTGACGCCCCGGAACGAGACCACCGAGCGGACCCAGACCGTCCAGCCCGGTCGGCAGGCCAACGCGCTGTTCCCGCTGGACGGCGAAGGCACGGGTGGGGCGGGCGGCGGTGCGTTCGCGAACAAGCTGAGCCGCGTCCCCCAGCTCTTCGTCGACGGCATCAAGCTGGGGTTCATCATCGCCATCAGCGCGATCGGCCTGTCGCTGATCTTCGGGGTCACCGGACTGGTGAACTTCGCCCACGGCGAGCTCGTCACCCTCGGGGCCGTCGTGGCCTTCTTCATCAACGCCTCGCCGGCGGGGCCCGGCGTCCACCTCGTCTTCGCCGGCGTGGTCGCCATCATCATCGGCGGCATCTTCGGCGGCGGCCTGGAGTCCGCCGTCTGGGCGCCACTGCGCAGTCGTGGGGTCGGGCTCATCGCGATGCTCGTGATCTCGATCGGGCTGTCGTTCATCATCCGCAACGTCATCCTCATCGCCTACGGCGGCGACACCCGGCCGTTCACCAACTACAACATCCAGGAGCAGATCAGCCTCTTCGGCATCCGCATCGTCCCCCGTGACCTCGGAATCATCGTGATCAGCACGGTCGTGCTCGTCGGCATCGGGCTGATGCTCCAACGCACGAAGATCGGCAAGGCCATGCGGGCCGTGTCGGACAACCGGGACCTGGCTGAGTCCTCGGGTATCAACGTCAACCGGGTCATCCAGTTCGTGTGGGTCCTCGGCGGTGGCCTCTCGGCGCTCGGCGGCGTGCTGCTCGGCTCGACGGAGCAGGTGAACGTCAACATGGGCTTCAATCTGCTCCTGCTGATGTTCGCCGGGGTGATCCTGGGCGGCATCGGCACGGCGTACGGCGCGATGCTCGGCTCCCTCGTCGTGGGGGTCATCAGCCAGGTGTCCACCGCCTTCTTCAGCGTCCAGCTGAAGTTCGTGTGGGCCCTCCTCATCCTGATCCTGGTCCTGCTGGTCAAACCCCAGGGGATCCTGGGACGAGCTGAACGTTTCGGATAGGGCGGCGCACGCATGGAACTGACCAACGTCCTGTACGACGGCCTGCGGGCCGGCCTCGGTGTCGAAGCCGTCGTCTTCGCGCTGGCCGCCATCGGCCTCAACATCCACTTCGGCTACACCGGCCTGCTCAACTTCGGGCAGGTCGGGTTCATGCTCGTCGGTGCCTACGGCGTGGCGATCATGGCCCGGGCCTGCCCCGACGAAGCCGCCACCCAGACGGCGGCCGACCAGATCGGCCCCTGTGGCCAGCCGCTGATCTTCGGGGTCATCCTCGGCATCGTCCTGGCGGTGGTGCTCGCCCTGCTGCTCGGGGTCCCGACCCTCCGGTTGCGCAGCGACTACCTCGCGATCACGACCATCGCGGCCGCCGAGATCCTCCGATTCCTGTTCCGCTCCGACACCTTCCAGCCACTGACCAACTCGGTGTTCGGGATCCAGCAGTTCGCCGACGACTTCTTCGCCATCAACCCGATCCCGGCCGGACGGTACTTCGGGCAACTCAACTACTCCTCCCAGCAGCTGTGGACCATGACGGTCGGCTGGGGCCTGGTGCTGGTGCTGGTGGCCTGGACCTATCTGCTCATGCGCTCGCCCTGGGGGCGGGTGCTCAAGTCGATCCGCGAGGACGAGGACGCCGCCCGGGCGCTGGGCAAGAACGTCTTCAGCTACAAGATGCAGGCCCTGATCCTGGGCGGTGTCTTCGGCGCGTTCGGTGGGATGTTCCTGGCCATCGGAACCCAGGCCGTCGCACCCGACACCTACATCCCGGTCCGCACCTTCTTCGCCTACGTCATCATCATCCTGGGTGGCACCGGGACCATCTGGGGTCCGGTGGTCGGCAGCTTCCTGTTCCTGTTCATCACCTCGGGCCTCGAGACGCTGATCCGTGAGCTGATCACCGAGGGCATCATCCCGGACTCCGTGATCGCCCTGCCCGAGGTCGGACCCATCCGGTTCATCATGGTCGGCCTGATGCTGGCGCTGCTCATGGCGTTCAGACCCCAGGGGATCTTCGGCAACCGAGAGGAGATGCTGCTCGATGCCCGCTGAGACCGAGTCGGACGCGCCGGCGGAGGTGAACCCGCTCACGCGGGAGTCCCAGGCCGCCATGACCTCCGTCGCACCGGAGGCTGGCGTGGCCAAGCCGGACCCGGCCCTCATCGTGGACGGCGTCACGCGACGGTTCGGCGGTCTGACCGCCGTCGACGTCGACCATCTGGAGATCCAGCGGGGTCTGATCACCGCCCTGATCGGACCAAACGGAGCCGGCAAGACGACCTTCTTCAACCTGATGACCGGGTTCGACGAGCCCAGTGAGGGCAGCTGGTCCTTCGACGGCCACGACCTGGGGGGTGTGGCCGCCCACAAGGTCGCCAAGTACGGGATGGTCCGAACGTTTCAGCTGACCAAGTCCCTCAACCGCATGAGCGTGATCGAGAACATGCGGCTGGCCGGCACCGGTCAGACCGGCGAGCGGTTCCTGCCGGCGATCATGCCGTGGACCTGGGCGAAGCAGGAGGATGCGATCACGGAGCGGGCCGATGATCTGCTGGCCCGCTTCAAGCTCGACACCAAGCGGGAGGATCTGGCCGGAACGCTCTCCGGGGGCCAGCGCAAGCTGCTCGAGATGGCTCGCGCCCTCATGGTCGAACCGAGCCTGGTCTGCCTCGACGAGCCAATGGCCGGCGTCAACCCGGCGCTCGTCCAGTCCCTGCTCGGCCACGTCAAGAGCTTGCGGGATGAGCTCGGCATGACCGTGGTCTTCGTCGAGCACGACATGGATGTGGTCATGGACATCTCCGACTGGGTGGTCGTGATGGCTGAGGGGCGGGTGATCGCCGAGGGGCCCCCGGAGTCGATCGGGAAGAACGAGACGGTCATCCAGGCCTACCTGGGCGGGGCCGAGGGTCAGGGCGAGATCTCCCTGTCCGACATCGATGACGAGGACGACTCATGAGCGACCAGGACACCCGCCAGCACGCGCAGGTCCTGTCCGAGGCCGGCACCCCGCCGACGCCGGAGGAGTCCATACTGTTCGCCGAGGATCTCGTGGCCGGCTACCTGCCGGGCGTCGACATCCTGAACGGCTGCAACCTGCACGTCCGCAAGGGAGAACTGGTCGGCATCATCGGACCCAACGGTGCCGGCAAGTCGACCCTGATCAAGTCCATGTTCGGGTTGGTCGAGGTCCGGGACGGACGGGTGGTGCTCGCCGGCGAGGAGATCACCGGCATGAGCGCGCACGAACTGGTCGACCACGGTGTCGGGTACGTCCCCCAGACCAACAACGTCTTCCCGTCGTTGTCCATCGAGGAGAATCTCGAGATGGGCGTGTACCTCAAGCCCTCGCTGTTCAAGGAGCGGTTCGACTTCGTGGTTGGGCTGTTCCCGAAGCTCGGCACCCGGCGGAAGCAGCAGGCTGGGTCGTTGTCCGGCGGTGAGCGTCAGATGGTTGCGATGGGTCGGGCGCTGATGATGGATCCGGGTGTGCTCATGCTGGATGAACCCTCGGCCGGTCTGTCGCCGGCCAACCAGGGGGTCGTCTTCCACCGGGTGAAGCAGATCAACGACGCTGGCGTGACGATCGTGATGGTGGAGCAGAACGCCCAGCAGTGCCTGCGCATCTGCGACCGCGGGTACGTGCTCGACCAGGGGCGCGACGCGTACACGGGGACGGGCGACGAGCTGCTGAGCGACCCGAAGGTCATCGAGTTGTACCTGGGAACCCTGGCCAAGAACGAGTAGGGCACCGCTACTGTCGACCTGGTGAGCGACCCCGTGAACGACCCTGTGAGCGACGACCCCCACTCCCGCGGCGGCCCGCCGACCTACCGCCAGCCCGGCGCCGCCGAGCCCAGCCACGCCGAACGGACGCGCACGCTGCTGGCGGGCTCCACCGACGGGACGCTCGCCACGATCGCCCTCGACCCGGCGGGCCATCCGTTCGGCTCGATCGTCACGTTCGCGGTCGATGCGGACGGGGCGCCGCTCATCCTGATGAGCAGCATGGCGGAGCACGCCCGCAACCTCGACGCCGACTGTCGGGCTTCCCTGCTGGTGAGCGCGACGGGCGAGGGCGCCGGCCGACTTGCCGCCGCCCGAGCAACGTTGGTCGGGGAGGTCCATCCGGTCCCTGAGGCTGAGCAGGAACGCGCCACGCAGACCTACCTTGACACACACCCCGCGGCGTTCTGGGCCCGCTTCCCCGACTTCGCGGTTCGCCGTCTTGGCGTCTCGGCCATCCGGTACGTCCGCGGGTTCGGCGAGATGAGCTGGGTCGATGTCGCGGGCTACCCGACTGCGAAGCCCGATCCGGTTGCACCTGCCGAGGCCGGCATCGTGGCGCACATGAACGCCGACCACGGCGAGTCACTGGTGGAGATGACCCGAGCCTTCCTGGACGTGCCGGGCAGCATCGGTGAGGTCTCGATGCTGTCGTGTGACCGGTACGGCTTCGAGGTGCAGATCGCCGTCGACGACCATCCCGAGGGGCATGAGGTGGCCTTCGGTCGCATCGGGTTCGGCGAGCCGCTCCAAGCCGCCGATGAGGCCCGGACGGCCATGGTCGAACTGGTCAGGCAGGCGCGAGCGGCCTGAGCAGGCGCTCCGTTCCACGTCGCGCGGGTGGCGACCAGGCCGTTTGACTAGGCCGGCGCTGCGTCGCTGGCCAGCGCCAGGCCCTGCTCGAAGGTGGCTTGGTCGATCTGGCCGGAGTAGCGCGCGACGATCTGACCGTCCGCGTTGGTGAAGGCCCACATCGGTGTACCGGACAGGCCCCAGCTCTCTGCGGTGGTCTCGTCGCCGTCGTAGATCACGGGCCCGGGGAAGTCCTCGCCGGCCAGCCACTCATCCGGTGGCCAGTTCGACCGGGCCGGGTCCTGCAGGGTCGACACGCCCACCAGTTGGACGTCATCCGGGATCACGCCGTCCGCTGCCCACTGGGTGATCAGCGGCACCTCTTCCTGGCAGTGGGGGCACCAGTGCGCCAGGAACACCACGGCCTGGGCCTGACCGGGCTCGCCGATGGTGACCGGGGTGCCGTCCGCGTCGAAGCCCTCGACGACGGGCGCCGGTGATCCGACGGCCGCATCAGCCGCGCCCTGCGCGCTGACCTGGGGGAGCGCTGCAGCGTCGCCGTCGACGGTGGCCGTCTCGATGCCGAGCGTGGGGTCGCTGCCCTGGACCAGGACGAAGCCGAGGACGCCGACCAGGGCGATGGCGCCGATGACACCGAGCACCTTCAGGAGGGTCTGCTTGGTGCCCCGCTTCGCCGCTTCTGCCTGCTCGGCGGCCAGCCGCTCAGCTCGACGAGCTTTCTGTCTGGCGCGCTTGGAGTTGTCCCCGTCAGTGGGGTCGACGTCGCTGTTCTTCAGGTCGCTGCTCATGATGGGATGCTCTCGCTTGTCAGGTCTCGGGTGTCGTGTTCAGGGGTCGTCGGAGTGACGCCGCCCGTTCCGCGGGTGATGCCCCAGAGCACCAGCACCGCCAGGAAGGCAATGCCGGCCATGGTGGGGATGGTCAGGAAGCCGAACCGCTCGATGATGATCGCCGAGCAGGGGTTGTCGGGGTCACAGGACCCCTGGGACACCGGGAGGCGTTGGATGATGACGTGCCAGATGCTGGTAGCCAGGCCGAGCCCGGCGAGCGGGGCGGCGTAGCGGAAGGCCTCCGTCGCTGGTCGACGGGCCAGGAGCCCCACCAGCAAGATCACCGCCACGGGGTACATGAAGATCCGTTGAGCCCAGCACAGCTCGCAGGGCACGTAGCCAGCAACCTCGGAGAGGTAGAGGCTGCCAGCGGTTGCCGTGCCGGTGATGGCGGCGGCCGCACCAACGGCATGCGGCTGGACCGCGGCACGAAACCTCGGCGAGGCAAGCGTTGCACCCAGGCCGACGAGGACCGCCACGGCGAGCAGCGCGAAGACCTGGGTGAGGAACAGCGTCATCATCATCCAGTCTGAGTGATCGACCGACCGACGTCAGAGCTGAAGACCCGCTCCAGCGACAATAGTTGGCAAAGTTCAGGCCATGGAGTGCTATCGTGACCGGGTAGATGCGCAGCCTCCTTCTCCTTGGTCGCCGCGGCGAGACCTCCTAAGACCGGTCACTCGCCCGCGGAGCATCCAGGCGCGCCGGTCGCACACCACCCCGAATCAACACACACCAGTCGGTGTCCGGGGCCCAGCAGGACCACCGCAGCACGACCACCGCGAGCGCCAGTAGGAGAGCAGCCATGAAGAACACCCAGCAGCCGTCGGGCATGCCGATCGGCCGGTATGTCCCCTTCCACGACCAGATCACCGTCGATGTGCCAGATCGCACCTGGCCCTCGAAGCGGATCGAGACCGCACCCCGGTGGTGCGCTGTCGACCTCCGGGACGGCAACCAGGCGCTGATCGACCCCATGAGTCCCGAGCGCAAGCGTCGCATGTTCGACCTGCTCGTCCGCATGGGCTACAAGGAGATCGAGGTCGGGTTCCCCGCCGCCAGCCAGACCGACTTCGACTTCGTCCGCGACCTGATCGCCGACGACGCCATCCCGGACGACGTGACGATCCAGGTCCTGACGCAGTGCCGCGACGAGTTGATCGAGCGGACCTTCGACGCCATCGAGGGTGCCGACCGCGCGATCGTGCACTTCTACAACTCCACCTCGACGCTCCAGCGTCGTGTGGTGTTCGGCACCGACATGGACGGCATCACCGACATCGCCCTGAACGGTGCGCGGCTCGTGAAGAAGCTGGCCGAGCGGAGCGACGCCGACATCTCCTTCGAGTACAGCCCCGAGTCCTACACCGGCACCGAACTCGAGTTCGCCGCCCGGATCTCCAACGCTGTGCTGGCGGTCATGGAGCCCTCGCAGGATCACAAGATGATCATCAACCTGCCGGCAACCGTGGAGATGGCGACGCCGAACGTCTACGCCGACTCGATCGAGTGGATGAACGCCAACCTGGCCCAGCGGGACTCCGTCATCCTGAGCCTGCACCCGCACAACGATCGCGGGACAGCCGTCGCCGCGGCGGAGCTCGGCTACCTGGCCGGCGCAGACCGGATCGAGGGGTGCCTGTTCGGCAACGGGGAGCGCACCGGCAACGTGTGCCTGGTCACCCTCGGCCTCAACCTCTTCAGCCAGGGGATCGACCCTCAGATCGACTTCAGCGACATCGACGAGATCCGCCGGACCGTCGAGTACTGCAATCAACTGGGCGTGCACGAACGCCACCCCTACGGCGGCGACCTGGTCTACACCGCGTTCAGCGGCAGTCACCAGGACGCCATCAAGAAGGGGTTCGAGCACATGGACATCGACGCCGCGGCGGACGGTGTGTCCGTGGCCGATGCCACGTGGGCGGTGCCGTACCTGCCGATCGATCCGAAGGACGTCGGCCGGACCTACGAAGCGGTCATCCGGGTCAACAGCCAGTCCGGCAAGGGCGGCGTCGCCTACGTGATGCGCAACGAGTACTCCTTCGACCTGCCCCGCCGCCTGCAGATCGAGTTCAGCGGCGTCATCCAGGCTCACACCGACGCCCACGGGGGTGAGGTGACGCCCGCGACCATGATGCAGATCTTCACCGACGAGTACCTGCCCACCGACCCGGGTGAGGAGGGGTCATGGGGCCGCTATCGCGTCAACGGCTACACCCAGGAGAGCTCCAGTGATGCGGGCGACAAACTGGCGGTCCACCTGTTCGAGGACGGCGAGAAGATCCTGGTCGAGGGCGAGGGCAACGGGCCCATCAACGCCTTCGTCACCGCCCTCCAGGGCCGGGGCGTCGACCTGCGTGTCCTGGACTACACCGAACACGCGCTCAGCGCCGGTGGTGACGCCAGCGCGGCCGCCTACGTCGAGTGCCAGTTCGGCGACGACATCATGTGGGGCGTCGGCGTCGACCCCAACATCGTCCGTGCTTCGCTGAAGGCCATCATCAGCGCGGTCAACCGGTCGCAACGGCGCTCGTCGGACTGACGGCCGGCGCCTGTCCGCCGGATCGAGCTGCCGGGCTTACCCCTCGCCGTCCTCATCCATGGACTCTCCGTCCATCGACCCTTCCTCCATGTCCATCTCGCCCTCCATGTCCATCTCCATGGGCTGCGGGTCCTCCTCGGTGCGGTCACGGACGGTTGAGGTCAGTTCGACGGCACCCGCGTTCTCGAACTCCAAGCTGATCGTGACCTCATCACCTGCGGCGAGGTCGTTCTCCGCACCGATCAGCATGACGTGGAGGCCGCCCGGTTCCAACGTGACGGTCTCGCCGGCCGGGATCGGGATGCCGTCCTCCTGCTCGACCATGGATGCTGACCCGTCCGCGACGACGGTGTCGTGCAACTGCACGTCCTCGAACCCGTCCGCGTCGGCCGAGAGCAGGACGTCGTCGTCCTCGGAGTTGTTGGTGATGTCGAAGTAGGCGGCCGTGGTGTCGATGGCGGGGGTGAAGCTGAACGCCTCACCGAGTGCGACGTCGCCGTCGGCGTCTCCTCCACAGGCGCTGACGAGGAGGGCCAGGCTGAGGAGGACGGCGGCGGTCATGCGGGTTCTCATGCGGGGGGTCCTTCGGTTGCGATCTGCGTCAGATCCTCGGCGATCAGGCTGCCGGGGACACTGGTCGGGTAGGCCAGCCGTGACTCATCACCGGTGAAGGCGATGATGTTGACGGGGTGGCTCGGTGGGTAGCCGCTGGAGTCGGCGATGGCGCTGGGGATCAGGCCGATGTCCGCCATGATCCGGTTGACCTCCTCCGCCGAGCCGATCAATCCGGTGAAGGACGGATCGAAGCTGTCCAGGTACTGCCGCAGCAGTGGTTCATCATTGGAGGGGTCGACGCTGACGAAGACCACCTCGACCTCATCGGCCACGTCTGCGGGGGCCGACCGCAGGGCCGTGGCGATCGACGCCATGTGCAGCGGGCAGATGTCCGGGCAGGTGGTGTAGCCGAAGTACAAGAAGGTGACGTCGGCGTCCGCGGTGTCGGCGCGGAAGTCGAACGCGTCGCCGTCGGTGTCGGTCAACGTGAAGTCGGGCTTGGGAACGGGCTCGGGCAGCACCGCACCCTGCCACCCGCTGGCGTCGGGGTCGGGGATCAGGTTCTGCTGCAACTGCCGGCCGGCGATCTGGCTGGCGGCCGTCGAGTTCGTCTCGTGGCCGCTGTGATCGGCCAGGGTCTCCTCGTCCACGGTTGCCGTGAGCGCTTCGGTGACCGGTGTGGCGGGAGGAGTCGAGTCGCCAGCTGCGTCATCGCCCGAGTCGCTGCCGCAGGCCGCTGTCAGGGCCAGCACGAGCGCAGCGAGCAGGGTCAAGCCACGAGACGTCGGTTTCATGCCCCAAGTGTCGCCGGACACGGCGCCAGAGTTCACATCGCACACAACTTCTTGCCCGGCCCCCTCCACCTCACCCATCTCACGGGCGCACGGTTACGGTGGTCGCCATGTTCGCCCAGATACCCGTGCCACCGATCCAGGGCTTCGATCTCGGATTCACCGAGGTTCGCATCTACGGCGTCCTGATCGCCGTTGCGGTGCTGGTGGCGGCGACGTGGACCCGCAAGCGGTACGAGTCATACGGCGGCAGTGGCGAACTGGCCGACCGCGTGACCGTCTGGGCTGTGGTCATCGCCTTCATCGGCTCACGGTCGGCGTACGTCAGCGCTCGGATCGGCCGGTTCATCGACGACCCGCTGGCCGTGTTCCAGATCTGGGAGGGCGGGCTGGCGCTCTACGGCGGGCTGACGTTCGGCCTCATCGCCCTCTACGTGCTGCTGCGACGCTGGGGTGGCAACTTCCCGGCGTTCATGGACGGGTTGGCACCGGCTCTTCCCCTGGCCCAGGCCATCGGTCGGTGGGGCAACTACTTCAACCAGGAGCTCTACGGAACGCCGACGGACCTGCCGTGGGGCGTCGTCATCGAGGACCCCATCCGTGGCGAGGCGCCGCTGACCACGTTCCACCCGACGTTCCTGTACGAATCGATCGCAAACCTGATCCTGATGGCGGTCATCCTGCGGGTGGAGAAGACCGGCAGGCTGAAGCGCGGCTCCCTGATCATGGTCTACGCGATCGGGTACGGCGTGATCCGCTTCGCCCTGGAATTGATTCGGACCGACACCGAGTTCCGGCTGCTGGGCCTGTCGCGCAACGGCTTGTTCTCCCTGGTCTTCATCGCCGGCGGCGTCCTGATGCTGCGCTGGTGGAACAGCAAGGGTCAGGTCTCCGACGTCGGTCTGCGTCGCCGCAAGCCCACCGCGAAGGCGGCAGCCGACGAGGGCGCCGAGCCGTCCGAGGCCTCAGCTGTCCTGGTCTCCGTCACCGAGGGGTCCGCTGTTCCGGACACGGAGCACGAGGACAGCGGCGACGCCGAGCAGAGCGAGCCCACCGAGGACGATTCCGACGAGCGGTGAGCCCTCGTCGCTGGCCGTGAGGTCGGTGGCGAGTTCGGTCGGTTGGGCTGACGCGTCGTCCCTCGGGGTCGGTTCGGGCTCGTCGCCAGCGGTCGTCTCGGGTTGCGGCGTCGGTTCCGGTGGGGACACCGCGTCCGCCGGCTCTTCGGTGACCGGTTCCGTCGCCTCCTGTGCCGGCTCCACAACCGGGCCGTCGGTCGGCGGCAGTGGCGTCAGCACCTCCTCCGGTGGTGCCAAGGTGAAGGTGAGGGTGCCTGAGATCAGGTGGTCGTCCTCGGCCACGACCGCCCACTCCACCGTGTGATCGCCGGGAAGGACGGCCTGATTGAGTGGCACCGTGACGCGGGTCAGGTCCTCGGAGATCACCGGGTCGGCGGCCACCAGGTCATCACCCGCGGGATCGGTCACGCTCACCTGGGCGGCCTCGGCGTCGGCCACGGCGGTTGTGAAGGTCAAGACCAGTTCTGACGGTGGATCGGCAACGGCAGCACCATCCTCCGGCACCGATGACTCGAGTTCGGTGTGCGCCCCGGCCGGCGTCGGCAGGACGACGAGCACAGCCAGCGACAGGGACAGGGTCAGCCAGGCGAGCAGGCGGCGGGCTGGGTGCGTCATGGCCCCACAGTACGGGGGTGGGACCCGGGTCGAGGCGTGCGACCGGTCAGTGTCCGCGAGCAACCCACTCGTCGTAGGCCGGCCGCTCCGCGCCGATGGTCGTCTCGTCCCCGTGCCCGGTCAGCACCCGCGTGTCGTCCGGCAGTTCGAAGAGCTTCTCGCGGATCGATTCGAGGATCGTGTCGAAGTCGGAGAAGGAGCGGCCCGTCGCCCCCGGACCACCGTTGAACAGCGTGTCCCCGCTGAACAGCACCCCCTGCGTGTCGAGGTAGAGGCACACCGCTCCCGGGGCGTGGCCGGGGGTGTGGATCACCCGAAGGTGGCCATCGCCGACCCGGATGGTCTGTCCGTCGGACAGCTCGGCGTTGGCCTCGCGCCACGGATGGGTGAGCTCCCACACGACCCGGTCGTCCGGGTGGAGCATGATCGTGGCCCCGGTCTGATCCGCGAGTTGCGGAGCGACCTTCACGTGATCGTCGTGGGCATGGGTGCACACCACCGCCGTGAGCGTGCGGTCTCCGACCAGCTCGAGGATCGCCTCGACGTCGTGTGGGGCGTCGATGACCACACACTCGTCGTCGTCCCCGACGACCCAGACGTTGTTGTCGACGTCGAAGGTCTCGCCGTCCAGGTTGAAGTATCCGGACGTGATCGTGTGATCGATGCGGAGGTCGCCGGCCATCCCTACAGGACCACCACGGAGCGCAGGACGTCACCGTCGTGCATCTTGGCGAACGCGCCCTCCACGCCGTCGATGCCGATCCGCTCGGAGACGAACTTCTCGAGGGGGAACCGGCCCTGCAGGTACAGGTCGACCAGCATCGGGAAGTCCCGCTCGGGCAGGCAGTCGCCGTACCAGGAACTCTTGAGCGCCCCACCATGGCTGAAGAAGTCGATCAGTGGCATCTCGAGGGTCATGTCCGGGGTGGGGACGCCCACCAGCACCACGGTTCCGGCCAGGTCCCGAGCCTTGAACGCCTGCTCGTAGGTGGCCGGGTTGCCGACCGCCTCGACCACCACGTCCGCGCCGAACCCACCGGTCAACGCCTTGATCGCCTCGACGGTGTCGGCCTGGGAGGCATCGACGGTGTGGGTCGCGCCCATCTCCGTGGCCCACTCGAGCTTCCGCGAGTCGGTGTCCACTGCGATGATGGGTGAGGCGCCGACCAGCGCCGCTCCCGCGATGGCCCCGTCGCCGACCCCGCCGCAGCCGATGACCGCGATGGACTGGCCGCGGGTGATGCCGCCGGTGTTGACTGCGGCACCGAACCCGGCCATCACCCCACAGCCCAGCAGCCCGGCCGCGGCGGGGTCGGCCGCCGGGTCGACCTTGGTGCACTGCCCGGCCGCGACCAGCGTCTTCTCCGCGAAGGCGCCGATGCCCAATGCCGGTGACAGTTCCGTTCCGTCCTCCAGCGTCATCGGCTGCTCGGCGTTGTGGGTGTCGAAGCAGAGGTAGGTGTCGCCCCGCTTGCAGGCGCGGCACTGCTGGCAGACCGCGCGCCAGTTGAGGACGACGAAGTCGCCGGCGGCCACGTCGGTCACCCCCTCGCCAACCGCCTCGACGACGCCCGCCGCTTCGTGTCCCAGCAGGAACGGGAACTCGTCGTTGATGCCCCCCTCACGGTAGTGCAGGTCGGTGTGGCAGACGCCGCAGGCCTGGACCTGGACCAGTGCCTCACCGGCCCCAGGGTCCGGGACCAGGATCGTCTCCAGCGTGACGGGTTCACCAGCCGATCGGGCGATGACTCCTTGGACGGTGTGCACGTGTGGCTCCTGACTCTTGGGTGCGGTGGTGCCCTTGCGGAGCGTAGACGACGGCCGCCCGCGGCCGGGTACCGTCGAGACCGATGCCTCAGCTCGACCTGACCAGCCGCCCGCGTCGCAACCGCCACAGCGAGGCCATGCGACGCCTGGTCCGCGAGACGACGCTGACGCCGGACGACTTCCTCATGCCCGTCTTCGTGCACGAAGATGCGGAGGACACACCACTTCAGTCCATGCCTGGTGTCACCCGCTGGAGCGTTCCCGGTCTGGTGGCCGAGGCCGGACGAGTCGCCGAGTTGGGCATCCGCGGTGTGGTGCTGTTCCCCAAGATCGAGGACTCGCTGAAGACCGCCGACGGCGTGGAGTGCGCCAACCCGGACGGGCTGGTTCCGCGGGCCATCGCGGCGATCAAGGACGCGCACCCGGAGTTGCTGGTGGTGACCGATGTTGCGCTCGATCCCTACTCGAGCGACGGGCAGGACGGGATCGTCGGCCCTGACGGCCGGGTTGCCAACGACGTCACCGTCGAGATGCTCGTCCGCCAGGCCCTGTGTCACGCCGAGGCGGGGGCGGACATCATCGCGCCGTCGGACATGATGGACGGACGGGTCGGGGCGATCCGGTCGGCGCTCGATGGGGACGGGCACACGACCACGGCGATCATGGCCTACACGGCCAAGTACGCCTCCGCGTTCTACGGACCGTTTCGCGGCGCGTTGGACAGCGCCCCCAAGGACGGTGACAAGACGGGCTACCAGATGGACCCCGGCAACAGCCGGGAGGCCCTGCGTGAGCTGGCACTGGACGTCTCGGAGGGGGCAGACGTCGTCATGGTGAAGCCGGCCGGGCCGTACCTCGACGTGCTGGCACGGGTTGCGGCGGCATCGGTCCTGCCGGTGGCTGCCTACCAGGTGTCCGGGGAGTACCTGATGCTGAAGGCCGCGAGCGCGGCCGGGTGGTTGGAGGAGGAAGCCGTGGTGCTCGAGAGCGTGACCGGCATCAAGCGTGCCGGGGCGGACATCATCCTCAGCTACTTCGCGGCCGATGTCGCGGCCTGGCTGGCGTGACGACCTACGCCCGCCACAGCCAACCGGCCCTCTGCGGCGGCGTGTAGCGGTAGACGGGACGTCCGAGGACCAGGTGCGGCGGAACGGCCCCGAACGTGCGGCTGTCCGTGCTGTGGTCCGGGTTGTCGCCCACGACCTCCACGCTGCGGTCGGCGCGGACCACGCCGGCCCGCTTGATCATGATCCGTGATTCCTCGCGAGGATCGCGGACCGCGACCAGGCTCCCGGTCCGGGGAGGGAGCGGCACCACCAGCAGGTGATCGCCCGGGTGCAGCGTGGGCAGCATGCTGAGCCCCTCGACCGCCACCCGCCGGGGGCGGTGCCAGAGCGCACCTCGCAGCCCCGACCGGAGGCGCCTGTGATGGTTAGGACCGCGCACGTCGGGAACGGTACCGGCAGCCAGCATCACCAAGTCTTGAGCCATAAGGAGACGCAATGCTTCGTCGAGTACTCGAACTGACCGATCGCTTCCGTGCCCCTGAGAGCGCGTACGCCCACTGTGACCTGATGTGTGGCGTGTACGACCCGGCCCAGGCCCGCATCGAGGCGGAGTCGGTCCTGAAGTCCGCTGAGAAGTACCAGGACTCGGACGACGAGGTCTTCCGCCAGCGCGCCATCACCATCAAGGAGGAGCGGGCCGAGCTGGTCAAGCACCACCTCTCGGTGTTGTGGACGGACTACTTCAAGCCGCCGCACGTCGAGCAGTTCCCGCAACTGCACGACCTCTTCTGGCGCGCCATCAAGGCAGCAGGTGACGCCAAGAAGAGCGTCGACCCCGCCGACGGCCAGAAGCTGCTCGATCTCATCGCCGAGATCGACGACATCTTCCAGCAGACGAAGAGCTAGAGCGGGGTCTACGGGGGCGGCCAGCCCCCTGGGCGGTATCGCCAGCAGACGACGAGCCAACCCCTGACGAACCCTGAGCGCCCCATCACCAGTTGGTGGTGGGGCGTTCTGCACGTAATCTTCACGCGGCGGTCGGGCGGATCTGCACTGGCCCCGTCGTACTGTCTGACGCCATGCAGCACATTCTCGTGGTGGAGGACGACGCGATCATCGCGCAGGCCGTTGCCGATCGGTTGCGGTCGGAGGGGTTCCAGGCCACCGTCGTGGGCGACGGGAACCAGGCGGTGCAGCAGGCCGCGGAGATCTCGCCGGCGCTGATCGTCCTCGATCTGATGCTGCCCGGCCTTGACGGCCTGGAGGTGTGCCGTCGTGTCCAGGCCGACCGAGCTGTTCCGGTGATCATGCTGACGGCCAAGGCCGATGAGGTCGACATGATCGTGGGGCTTGGCGTCGGAGCTGACGACTACCTGACCAAGCCGTTCTCACCGCGTGAGCTCGTGGCCCGCATCCGTGCGCTGCTTCGCCGGGTCCAGCGGGACAAGGACGACGGTGCCAGCGGGAACCTGGTCGTCGGTGAGGTGACGATGGACGTCGCCCGACGAATCGTGACGCGGTCGGGAGCGCGGGTGCACCTCACCGCCACCGAGTTCGACCTCTTTGCTGTCCTGGCCGCCGAGGTCGGGGTCGTGAAGGATCGGCCGACCATCGTTCGTTCCCTATGGGGCTACAGCGATGAGGCGGCCGAGCGCACCGTCGACAGCCATGTCCGCGCCATCCGAGCCAAGCTGGGCGACGAGGTGGTCCGCACCGTTCGTGGGGTCGGGTACGCCGCGCAGGCGCCGGCGGACGCCGGAGGAGGGCGTGGCGTTGCGTCCCCTTGACCGCATCCCATCGATCAAGCTCAAGCTCGGGATCCTGATCGTCGTCGCAGTGGTGGTCAGCGCAACGGTGTCGACGTTCGGCTTCCGGCTCGGCTGGCCCGTCTGGGTCCGCCCGGTCATCTCCGTGGCCATCGCCTTGCTCTTCGTCCAGGTCCTCGCCCGCGGCATGACCCGGCCGCTGCGGGACATGGCCCACGCCGCAACGAGGATGCGTCGCGGCGAGTACGACCACGTCGTCGCCACCGACGCGACTGACGAGGTCGGGCAGTTGGCTGACGCCTTCAACGCCATGGCCCAGGAGCTGGCCACCACCGACCGGCTGAGACGGGATCTGGTGGCCAACGCCTCACACGAGCTGCGGACCCCGTTGGCCGGCATGCGAGCCACCCTCGAGAATCTGGTGGACGGGGTGACACCAACCGACGAGGTCGCCGTGGAGGGTCTGCTCGACCAGGTCAATCGGATGAGTGCGCTGGTCGAGCAGCTGCTGGATCTGTCCCGGCTCGAGTCGGGCGCCGCGGGCCTGGCATCCGGGCCGGTGGACCTGTCGGCCGTTGCCCGATCCGTCGTCGGCGACCTGACCGCCCTCGCCGAGCACCAGCAGGTGACCCTCACCGTCGAGGTGACGGCTGCCGCGAACGCCGTCGTGGTCCCTGGCGACCCGGTGCGCCTGCGGCAGGTCGTCGCGAACCTGATCAGCAACGCGCTCCGGCACACACCAGCGGGTGGTGTGGTCCGCGTCGTGGTGGCCGACAGCGGTCAGGTCGTCGTCCATGACGACGGTCCTGGGATCTCGAGCGAGGACTCCGAACGGGTCTTCGAGCGCTTCTACCGGGCGGACCGGGCCCGCGGGAGCAGCGGAGGTGCCGGCCTCGGCCTGGCCATCTGCCGCTGGATCGTGGACCTCCACGGTGGCCGGATCGCGCACGACCCGACCGCTCCGGGCTGCCGGATGGTCATGGACCTCCCGACGGCGCCTCCCTGATCCGCACAGATTGACCACCACGGCGGGGTCGCTCACCTGACCCTCCGTCATCTCCCCAGGCCAGCCGCCTGAGGGGAACGCGTTCCGCACTAATTGACCGGACGAGGCCACGGCCGAGCGCCCGTCAGTGGTCGATCGGTGCGCTCCATCGTTCTCGCGCCGTTCGCGGGCGACCAGATCCCAGCACCTGACCCCACGAGACACATTCACCCCGAGAGAAGTAAGAGAAGGAGGCACCACGATGTCCAGCACCACCACCGACGCCGCCACGCCGCCGGGACGACCGGACCCCGGCAGCAGCACGCCCGATGTGCTGTTCCGGCGTCTGCGACCGCCCACGCGGTCCGACCTGATGGCGGTGGCGACGCTGGCCGCCGTCGCGCTCGTCCTGGGTCCGACCAGGCTGACGGGTCTCGGCGTCGCTGTCCTGCTCCTCGGCCTCGTGGTCGTGGTCGCCAGGTCGCTGCCGGCCCGGTCCACCGCCGACACGGTGCTGCTCGCCGGGGCGGCGGCGACCGCCGTGTTCGTGCCGCTGCGAACCAGTCCACCCACCATCCTGTTCCTGCTCACCGCCTACGGCGGCGCGCTCAGCCTGGTCGCAACCAGTGCCCACGGTCCGTCGGTCTGGGCCACCGGTCCGATGCGCGCGATGCTGCGCGGTCTGGAGCTCCTCTACAACGTCATGGTCGGCCCCCGCTATCTGCAACCGGTCCTCCGTCGGTTGGGCGCCCGTCAGCCTGGACGGCCAGGAGAGTCTGGTCGGCTGAGACGCGCCCGGACACGGGCGATCGTCCGCGGTCTGCTGTTGGCTGTGCCGCTGCTGTGGCTGATCACCTCGCTGCTGAGCGCCGACCAGGTCTTCGCGGGACTGCTGACCGTCGACCTGCCGGACAACCTGCTGGACACCGCCACCCAACGGGTCATCGTGACCCTGCTGGCGGCCTGGGGTGCTGCGGCCATGGTCCGGGCGACCGCCAGTGCGTGCCTGGACGATGCAGAGGTCCCGCGGTGGTTGGGGATCACCGAGTGCCTCACGGTCCTGGTGCCCCTCACCGGCGTCTTCGCCCTCTTCGTCGGCTCCCAGGTGTACGCGGCCACCGGCGGGGCACAGGCCATCCTCGCGGAGGCAGGTGTCAGCTATGCCGAGTACGCCCGCGAGGGCTTCTTCCAACTCCTCGCCGTCGCCTGTATCACGCTTCTCGTGCTGACGGCCGTGCTCGGCTCGGTGCGGTACACCGCTGCCGGCACCTTGGCCCGCAGTGTGCGCGCCGTCACGGTGGCCGTCACGGTGGGCGTCCTGCTCGTCGTCGCCTCCGCCGTCCGGCGCCTCCAGCTCTACGCCGAGGCATTCGGACTCAGCGAGTTGCGCCTCTGGGCCATGATCGGTGCCGTCCTGATCGGCGGGTGCTTCGTCCTGGTCGGGCTCAGAACGATGCGTCACGACGCTGAGCGACCGTGGCTGCTGCCCGCCATGGTCATCCTGGTCGTGGCCACCAGCCTCGTCGTCGCCGGACTGTCACCGGATGCGCTGATCGCTCGAACCAACATCGAGCGGGGCATCGCTGGAGGACACGACGTCGACCTGCGGTACCTGGCGGGGCTGTCCGATGATGCGGTGCCGCTGGTGGTCGACGCACTGGCCCAGCCGGGTCTTGACGCCACGACTCGAGCCGATGCCGTCGCTCGGCTGTGTGAACCCGACCGCCCGGATGACACCAGCATCGCTGACTGGAACCACGGCCGCGCATCTGCAACGCAGGCGCTGGCCCGGCTCTGCGAGTGAACCGTTGCCGTCCCACGGCGAGGGGCGGTGCCCACGGGGGGTGTCGACTGGTAGACCAGTCGCATGCCGATCGACATCGAGACCCTGCTGGCCGCTCCGCCCATCGAGTGGGACTCGTCGTGGACACAGCGCGACGTCATGCTGTACCACCTCGGGATCGGGGCCGGTGTTCCGGCCACGGACCCTCGGGAGTTGCGGTACGTGTACGAGGAGGACCTGGTGGTGCTGCCGACGTTCGGGACCATCCCGGGCTTCATGCCGATCGACCGGTTCGACCAGCTGCCGGGCTTCGACATCGACCTGCGGATGCTCGTCCACGCCGACCACACCCTGCAGCTGCACGGGTCCCTCCCCACCTCCGCCACGGCGGTGTCCCGCTGCCAGCCGAGCGCGGTCTACGACAAGCGGTCCGGCGCCATGGCGGTGTTCGAGATCACGACCGAGGTCGACGGCGAGGTGCTGATCACCAACACGATGTCGGCCTTCATCAAGGGGGAGGGCGACTTCGGCGGTGACGGTGGCCCTCGGCCTGAGCGGGTCCGGGCCCCGAAGCGTGACGCCGACGCCGTCGTCCACGCGCCCACCTTGGAGCAGCAGGCACTGCTGTATCGGCTGTCAGGTGATTACAACCCGCTCCACGTGGACCCCGAGTTCGCGGCCGTCGGCGGCTTCGACCGACCGATCCTGCACGGCATGTGCACGTTCGGGTCGGCGGGGAAGGCGGCCGTCGACACCGTGCTCGACGGTGACGGGTCAGCCGTGCGCAGCTTCAGCGCCCGGTTCTCCGGCGTCGTCATGCCGGGCGACACGCTGGTCCACAGCCTGTGGCGGGAGGGAGACGAGGTCATCGTGGAGTCAGCGGTCAACGGCTCGACGGTGCTGAAGCAGGCCAAGCTCACGCTGACCTGACTGCCGGAACGCCAACGGGCCCGGACGCGTGATGCGCCCGGGCCCGTCGTCAGCTGTCTACGCAGTGATCCCTAGAGGGAGGACTGCACGGTCTCGACCTGCTCCAGCTCACCGTCGGCCGTGAACATGCTCACGGCGTAGGTGCCCTGGGATGGCTCACCGGCTTCGGTGAAGTCCATCGGACCGGAGGGACCGTCGTAGTCGATGTCCTCGCCGGCCTCGAGCAGCTCCAGGCACTCGGAGTACGAGGTGCACTTCGTGCCCTCGCCGGTGACCGCGATCATGTTGTCGGCGATGGCCTGCGAGGAGTTCTCGCCGCCAGCCTGAGCCGCCAGTGCAGCGGCGATCGCGCAGTCGTAGCCCTCAGCCGCGAAGAGCGTGTCCTCGAGGTCGGGGTTGAACTCGTTCAGCGCGGAGTTGAAGTCCTCGTCCGACGCCGGGGTCGGGGAGGTGGTCATCATGCCTTCCAGCACGCCGGGGTTGTCCGGGTCGACCAGCTCGGGCGTGTCACCGGAGGCGATCCCGTCAGCACCGAAGACGATGATGTCGGCTGGGCCGACGCCACGCTCGATCATGGTCGACAGGATGCGGGCACCCTCGTCGAAGGAGATCACGGCAACCGCGTCAGCACCGGCGTCCACGACCTGCTGGACCTCGGCGTCGAAGCTCTGGGCCTGTGGGTCGTAGGTGGTTGCCACGGCGATGGTGGCACCGGCGTTCTCCAGCGCAGCCTCGGTCGCGTCCAGCAGACCCTGGCCGTAGTCGTCGGCACGCGCCAGCACGGCCACATTGGTCCCGCCAGCGGCAACGATCTGCTCAGCAAGGACAGGGCCCTGCAGCGCATCGGTCGGGGCGGCACGGAAGTACAGGCCCCCGTCGTCGTAGGTCGTGAAGGTCGGCGAGGTGTTGGAGGGCGAGCACTGCACGACCCCAGCCCCGGTGATCTTGTCGATGATCGTCAGCGAGATGCCCGAGGAGGCCGCTCCCATGATGATGTCCACGTCGTCGGCCAGAAGGCGGTCGACGGTCTGGTTCGCGATGGTGCCGTCGCCGTCACCCTCGTCACCGCCGTCCTGCACCACCTCGGTGCCGTTGACGCCACCGGCCTCGTTGATCTCCTGGACCGCCAGCTGGAAGCCGGAGATGATCGGCGGGCCGAGGAAGGCGAGCTGACCGGTCTCGGGGAGGACGTAGGCCATGCTCAGCGCCTCGCCGTCACCACCGGATGCGGCCTCCTCTTCGGTGCCCTCCTCCATGGCTTCGGTGGGCTCTTCCTCCTCCATGGCTTCGGTGGGCTCTTCCTCCTCCATGGCTTCGGTGGGCTCTTCCTCCTCCATCGCCTCAGTGGGCTCGTCGTCGGTTGCCTCGTCGCCGGCGTCATCTTCAGCTGCGCAGGCGGCAGCAACGATGGCCAGCAGGCACATCATCGCAACCAGGCGCAGCCACTTGAACTTCGTGGTCATGCCACAGACTCCTCTGTGAGAGTGGGAAACATCTTCGTCAGGGTCGGCGCCCGATCACGATCGACCGTGCCGACTGCCGCAAACCTACTATGGCCGTAAGACGAATGTCACGAAACGGCTCCGGCCGCTCCACCGCCGACCTGCGAGCGATGCCCAGCGTCACAGCCGCCGCGTAGGATCACCCCGCATGAGCGCCCCTGCCGACACCACGCGCCCGACGTTGGCCCTGATCGACGGCTACAGCCTGGCCTACCGGGCCTTCTTCGCCTTGCCGGAGGACCTGCGGACCACGACCGGTCAGGTGACCAACGCGGCCTTCGGGTTCACCTCCATGGTGATCAAGCTGCTCGACGAACACGACCCCCAGGGACTGGCGGCGGTCTTCGATCGAGGGCGGCCGGCCGAGCGGACCGAGCTGATGCCGGAGTACAAGGCCAACCGGAGCGAGTCGCCTGACGACTTCAAGAGCCAGCTGCCCCTGATCGACGAGGTGCTGGCGGCGATGTCGATCCCCCGGGTCGACCTCGAGGGACAGGAGGCGGACGACCTCATCGCCAGCTACGCCGAGCAGGCCAAGGACGCGGGCTGGGACGTCCTGGTGGTGACGGGTGACCGTGATCTGTTCCAGCTCGTCGACGACCACGTCAAGGTGCTCTACACCCGACGCGGAATCAGCGACACCGTGGTGATGGACCACGACGCCGTCGTCGACCGCTATGGGATCCCACCGCTGTCCTACCCGTCCCTGGCGGCCCTGCGAGGGGATCCCAGCGACAACATCCCGGGCGTCCCCGGGGTGGGGGACAAGACGGCCGCCAAGCTGCTCACGGAGTGGGGGGATCTCGAGGGCATCTACGCCAACCTCGACAAGCTCCGCGGCAAGAAGGTCCCGGCGATGCTCGCCGAGCACAGGGACAGCGTCTTCGTCAGCGAGCAGGTGACGACCGTGACGAGGACGCTCGAGCTGCCCCAGCCGATCACGGACTTCGATCGTGCCGACATCGACGCCGATCGGGTGCGGCGGCTGTTCGCCACCCTGGAGTTCCGCTCGCTCTGGGACCGGCTGCAGGACAACGTCCTCGGCACACAGGCCGAGGAGCAGGCTGGCGTCTTCGACGCCGAACCTCGTCGCGTGAGCGGGTCCGAGCTGGCCGAGTGGATCACCAAGGTTCCCACCGGCCAGCCGATCGCGGTGGTTCCGTTCGGCCGCGGTCTCCTGCCCGACGTCTCACCCGTCGCGGTCGCCCTGGCGGCGGCCGGGGCGGACCCGGTGGCGGCCGCGGCCGAGGATCTCGACGCCGACCACCGCGCCGCCCTGGGTGAGGTCGTGTCGGGGGCGAGCGGCCACCAGCTGTGGGTGCACGACGGCAAGGCCCTCCATCACTTCGCCCGGGCCCTGCAGCTTCCCGCGGTCGCCGAGCCCGCGATCGACACCGAGTTGTGGGCCTACATCCTGCAGCCCTCCGTCCGCACCTACGACCTCCAGGCCCTGGCGCTCGAGTACCTGAACAAGCGACTGTCGACCACGGCGGAGGAGCCGTCGGGCGATGACGAACCCGCGCAGCTGGGGTTGCTGGACCTCGAGGAGGACGGCCAGGCTGATGCGGAGTGGCACGAGCGGGCGTTGCGCGCCCAGGCGGTGTACGAGCTATCCGAGGTGCTCGACGCCGAGGTGACCGGCCGTGGGCAAGCCGAGCTGATCCGCGAGATCGAGGTCCCTCTGATCGCCGGGCTGGCCGATCTGGAGCGCGTCGGCATCACCGTCGATGGGGCGGTGCTGGAAGAGCTGGGCGCCGACCTCGACGCCAAGGTCACCGCGTCACGCCAGCAGGCGCTGGCGGCCGTCGAGCAGGACGAACACGACCTGGCCGACTTCGCCGACCTCAAGTTCCTCGACTCGCCCAAGCAGTTGCAGGCGCTGCTGTTCGACGCCCTCGGGTTGTCCAAGACCAAGAAGATCAAGACTGGCTGGTCGACTGACGCCACCGAGTTGACCAAGATCCTGGACGAGCACCCGGTGCTGCCCGCGATCCTGTCCTACCGGGAGTTCAGCAAGCTGAAGGGCACCTACATCGAGCCGCTCCAACGGCTGGTCGGCGACGGGCGCCGCCGCATCCACGCGGAGTTCAACCAGACCGTCGCCGTGACCGGCCGGCTCTCCTCGCAGAACCCGAACCTGCAGAACATCCCGATCAGGACCGAGTTGGGTCGCCAGATCAGACGGGCATTCGTCCCGGGCGAGGGGTTTGACACACTGCTGGTGGCGGACTACTCCCAGATCGAGTTGCGGGTGATGGCCCACCTCTCCCAGGACGCCGGTCTGCTCGCGGCCTTCGGATCCGGCGAGGACATCCACGCCCAGACGGCCTCGATGGTGTTCGACGTGCCCATCGCCGACGTCGACAACACCCAACGATCGAAGATCAAGGGCATGACCTACGGGTTGGCGTACGGCCTGAGCGCCTACGGGCTGGCGCAGCAGCTGCAGATCGGGCGGGATGAGGCCAAGGAGTTGATGGACGCCTACTTCGAGCGGTTCCCCGGTGTCCGGGACTACCTCTACGGCGGGGTGGAGGAGGCCCGGCGGACGGGCTACACCGAGACCCTCACAGGTCGCCGGCGCTATCTCCCCGACCTGATGAGTGACAACCGACAGCGCCGGCAGATGGCCGAACGGATGGCGCTCAACGCGCCCATCCAGGGCACCGCCGCCGACATCATGAAGATCGCGATGATCGATGTCCGCGCGGAGATGCAGCGGCGCGAGCTGCGGTCGCAGTTGCTGCTGCAGGTGCACGACGAGCTGGTCTGCGAGACCATCCCGGAGGAGCAGGACGAGCTGCAGGAGCTGCTCGTCACCACGATGTCGGGTGTGATCGACCTCGACGTCGAGCTGGAGGTCGACACGGCGGCCGGACCGTCCTGGGCGGAGGCCGAGAAGCACTGATGCCAGTCAGGCTGGCGGTGTGCGCCGAGATGGTGTTCCTCGACCGTCCGTTCATCGACCGCGTCCGCCGGATTCACGAGCTGGGGTTCGCCGTCGAGATGTGGGACTGGCGCGGGAAGGACATCGAGGGGATCGTCGCGACCGGAGCACAGGTCACCTCGATGACCGGCTACATCAGCGGTCGGCTGAGCGATCCGGAGGGTGCCGAGGAGCTGCTCCGGACCGCTGAGGAGAGCGTGGCCGTGGCGAACCTGCTGGGCGGCCCCAACCTCAACCTGCACGGCACGGGGTTGGGGCCCGAGGGTCTGCCGGTCACGCCGCTGTCCGACCCGAGCGGAGCCGAGTGGATCACCGCAGCCGACACCCTCCGGCGGGTGGCGGTCCTGGGGGAGCGGGAAGGGGTCACCTTCGTGGTCGAGAACCTGAACACCGAGGTCGACCATCCGGGTGTGCCCTTTGCCAGCGCTGCCGACGTCCTGGCGCTGGTCAGCGCCGCGGAAAGCCCCCACCTCCGCATGAACCTCGACCTGTACCACGCCCAGATCGGGGAGGGCAACCTGATCGAGCTGGTTCGTCGTGCCGCTCCGTGGCTTGGTGAGGTGCAGGTCGCTGACGTGCCGGGACGCTGCGAACCCGGTACCGGTGAGATCAACTATCCGGCCATCGCGCGGGCGCTGGCTGAGGTCGGCTACGAGGGTGTGGTCGGCCTGGAGGGGTGGGCCAGCGCGGACAGCGAGACGGCACTCGAGCGGTTCCGCGAGGCCTTCACGGTCTGACGCCGCGGCCGGCGCGGGCGGATGCTGCGCTCCTCGGTAGGGGAGGATGCCACCATGAGCGATGTGACCGCGGTCCTGGCCGAGCACCTCGACGGCTCCTACGGGGCGGTGCGAGATCAGGTCCGGGAGCTGTTGACCGACCCGCTGTTCCACCCCCGCGCCGGCATGACCCGCGACGAACACCAGGAGCGGGTGTGGGAGCAGCTGGGCGCGCTCGCGGAAGCGGGGCTGAGCCCCGCGCTCGGCTACCCCGAGACCTACGGTGGCGCCGGTGACCTCGGCGCGGGCATCGCCGCCTTCGAGACCCTCGCCTTCGGCAGCCTGTCGCTGCTGGTCAAGGCCGGCGTGCAGTGGGGGCTGTTCGGCGGGGCCATCCAGAACCTCGGGACCGAACGGCACCACCGCACCTACCTGGCCGACATCGCCGATCTGACGCTGCCCGGCTGCTTCGCCATGACCGAAGTCGGTCACGGCTCCGACGTCCAGTCGCTGGCCACCACGGCGACGTACGACGCCGCCGACGACACGCTGGTCATCAACACCCCCGAGCCGGATGCCACCAAGGACTACATCGGCAACGCCGCCCGAGATGGCCGGGCCGCCGTGGTGTTCGCCCAACTGGTCACCGCTGCCGGGTCGCACGGCGTCCACGCCGTGGTGGTGCCCATCCGAGACGATGCCGGGGCACCGCTCCCGGGCGTGACCATCGACGACGACGGCCCGAAGGCCGGCCTGAACGGCGTCGACAACGGCTCGCTCGCCTTCGACAACGTCCACGTGCCACGGGCAATCTGCTCAATCGCTTCGGCGACATCGACGACGACGGCACCTACTCGAGCCCGATCGAGAACCCGACGCGCCGCTTCTTCACGATGCTCGGGACCCTGGTCACCGGCCGGTGCAGCGTCGCTGGCGCGGCGATCAGCGCCACCAAGGTCGCCTTGACCATCGCCGTCCGCTACGGCGCCACGCGTGGCCAGTTCGAGGCGCCGACCGGGTCCAGTGTCGTGATGGAGGGCGAGGACGTCCCCCTGCTGACCTATCAGGCCTATCAATCGACGCTGCTGCCGGCGCTGGCCAAGACCTACGCCCTCCACGCCGCCCAGAAGGATCTGGTCGACCGCCTGGTGCAGGCCTTTGCCGACGACGACCCAAGGGCCCGGCGCGAGGTGGAGTCGCTGGCAGCCGGACTCAAGGCGGTCGCCACCTGGCACGCCAGCGACACCATCCAGGCCTGCCGCGAGGCGTGTGGCGGCGCGGGCTACCTCTCCCGCAACCGCCTGCCGGATCTGCGGGCAGACACCGACGTGTTCACCACCTTCGAGGGTGCCAACGCCGTCCTATTGCAACTGGTCGCCAAGGGGCTGCTGACCGGGTACCGCAAGGAGTTCAGTGACCTCGACCTCTTGGGCACGGTCCGGTTCGGCGCCGACATGGTGCTGGACCGGCTGGTCGAGCGACTGCGCGGCGCGTCGCTCGTGTCGTCGCTGCGTCGCGCGATGCCCGCGTCCGAGGAGACCCCCGACCACGAGGTCGGTCTGCGCAACCGGGCCTGGCAGATCCAGATGTTCACCCATCGCGAAGAGCACCTGCTCGAGACGGCGGCAGCGAGGATCAAGGGCGGCCTCGACGATCACGGCGATGCCTTCCGCGCGTTCAACCGCGTGCAGAACCACGTCCTTGCGGCGGCCCGCGCCCACGTGGACGCGCTGGTGCTGCAGGAGCTGACGATCTTCGTCGACACGTGTGACGACGAGGCCGCCCGGCAGCGGCTCGAGCTGCTGAGCGACCTCTACGCGCTGTCGATCATCCACGAGGATCGGGCCTGGTTCATGGAGCACGGTCGCCTGAGCGCCGAGGCGTCCAAAGCCGTCACCCGCGAGGTCGAGGACCTGCTGCGCGAGGTGGCACCACACGCGGTCGAGCTGGTCGACGCCTTCGGGGTGCCGGAAGAGATGCTCGCACCGATCGCCCGCCGCTGACCAGGTCGGTGGCCGGGCGGGCTCGGTTCGATCGGGTGCGCCGTGCGTCGACGCATGCGTGAGTTGACCCGCTCAGGGCGGGCGATCTCACGCATGCGTACCCGCAAGAGGCCGGCAGACTGGCCGGCATGCCCGAGCCGCCCGAGCAGATCTACCCGCGCGAGCAGGAGCGGGCGCGGCTGCGACGGGCGCTGCTCATGCAGTGCCCGATGTGCGGGTACGCGCCGGTGACCCACTCCTTCGGTGAGATCGTCGAGACCTGCGAGGGCTGCGGGTTCGACTTCGAGCGGGGCGAGTCCGGCTACTACGTCGGCGCGATGATCATGAGCATGGCCGTGTGCCTGCTCTCCTTCCTCGTGATCTTCGGCGTCTCGCTGCTGGTCACCTGGCCCGACGTCCCCTGGACCCTGGTCACCTGGATCGCCGTCGCCGCGATGGTCATCATCCCGATCTGGTTCTACCCGCGCTCCAAGACGATCTGGATCTGGGCGGACCACCGAATCAATCCGCGCTGGTCTGAGTAGGACGGGCTGACCGAGGGGTAGACAGGGGCCATGAGCTATCACAGCGACGTGACGCCGGACCAGGCGTTCGACATCATCCAGGACGACGCCGACGCCACGATCGTGGACGTGCGGACCCAGGCCGAGTGGGCCTTCGTGGGCACTCCCCGTCTGGACGACGCGGCGGGGCGCTACCTCCAGATCGAGTGGAACCACGCAGGCGGCGTCCGCAACGACGCCTTCCTGGACCAACTGCAGGCGGCTGGCGTGGCCAAGGCCGCGCCGGTGATGTTCCTGTGCCGCTCCGGGGCTCGCTCCCAAGCCGCCGCCAGCGCCGCAACAGCCGCCGGGTTCGAGAGGGCGCAGAACATCTCCGACGGGTTCGAGGGCGGCGTGGACGAGGACGGACATCGCGGCAATCGGGCCGGCTGGAAGGCTGACGGCCTGCCGTGGGTCCAGTCCTGACCGCCTGATCCCGGCCGGACAGAGGGCAATCTCCGGCTCGGTGTCGATTCGACGCTCCCCCGTACGTCGGGACGGGTGAGAAGTGGAACAGCCACTTCCACCCCACAGCACAAGGAGCGCACAGATGCCGAACTACCTCTTGACCTACACGGGCGGATCCGACATGCCGTCCGACCCTGCCGACCAAGCCGCCGTGATGCAGGCCTGGGGAACCTGGTATGAGACCCTGGGCGACGCTGTCGTCGATGGCGGGGCCCCCCTGGGCGAGTCCCGGAGCATCACCCCCGACGGCGCGGTGTCCGGCGAGCCCGTCTCGAAGCTCACCGGCTACACGATCCTGGCCGCGGACGACCTCGACCACGCCACCACGCTGGCCAAGGGCTGCCCGATCCTGACCGGCGACGGCACGGTGGAAGTCAGCACCGCGATCGACATGGGCTGACCCCCGCAGGACGAGGCGTTCCCAGCAATCAACCTGCCCGGGCCGGGGACACCGCGGCCCGGGTCGGGTACACCTGTCGGCCATGACCACTCCGACCGGTCCCGGCCGATGACGGCCGAGTGGCGGCCCGACACTGCTGCCGTCCGGGCGGGGCAAACCCGGTCGCCGATGGCGGAGACCTCAGAGGCCCTGTTCCTCAACTCGGGATACGTCTACGGGTCCGCGGAGGAGGCGGCGGCGGCGTTCGCTGGTGAGCTCGACCGCCATCGCTACTCGCGTGTGTCCAACCCGACCGTCGCCATGCTGCAAGAGCGAGTGCGGCAGTTGGAGGGGGCGCAGGCCGCGTGGGCGACGGCCAGCGGCATGGCCGCGGTGTTCTACGCACTTCTGGCATCGCTCTCCGCCGGCGACCGGGTCGTGGCTGCTCGGAGCCTGTTCGGCTCGTGCTTCGTGGTCCTCGACGAGCTGCTGCCGCGGTACGGCATCACCTGCGACTTCGTCGATGGGGCGGACCTTGACCAGTGGGAGGCCCAGCTGGCCACTCCCGCTCAGGCCGTGTTCTTCGAATCCCCCGCCAACCCGATGCAGACCCTGGTCGACATCGCCGCCGTCGCCGAACTAGCCCACGCGGCAGGCGCCACGGTGATCGTCGACAACATCTTCGCCTCACCGGTGTTCCAGAAGCCTCTGGACCTCGGGGCTGACGTCGTCGTGTACTCGACCACCAAGCACATGGACGGTCAGGGCCGGACGATGGGCGGGATGATCTTGGGGACGGAGACGTTCATCGCCGAGCAGGTCCAGCCCTTCATGCGCCACACCGGACCGATCATCAGTCCCTTCAACGCCTGGGTCGTGCTGAAGTCGCTGGAGACCATGCGGCTGCGTGTGGAGCACATGGCCGCCTCGGCGCTGACCGTGGGGGAGTGGCTGGAGGGTGACACCCGCGTCGAGCGGGTGTGGTTCCCGTGGTTGGACTCCCACCCGCAGGCCGAGCTGGCCCGACAGCAGATGAGCGGCGGCGGGACCGTGGTCACCTGGGAGGTGCCTGGCGGGACCGCGCGGGCCTTCGAGGTCCTCAACCGGCTGGAGACCGTCGACATCTCCAACAACTTCGCCGACGCCAAGTCGCTGGCCTGCCACCCGGCAACGACCACCCACCGACGCATCGGGCCGGACGCTCGTGCGGCGATCGGGATCACGGACGGGGTCATCCGGGTGTCGGTGGGCCTGGAGGACGTCGGCGACCTGCTCGATGACCTGGATCAGGCGCTGGGGTGACCGTGCGGCGCGACGTCGGCCGGCTCTCCGCCAAGCAGTCGACGGCCCAGCGCTCCGCCGCGCTCCAACATGTCGGTCAACGCCCTGTCGACGACGGACTGGGTGAGGACCGGGACGTTGCCGCTGGTGTCGGCGGCGTACAACGCCCCTCGTCGCAGCAACTCGCTGATGAACGACGCGGTCACGCCTTCGGTCCGGTCCACCACGGCGTCGACGTCGACGGCATCCACGATCAACCCCGTCGCGTAGGCCTGCCAGAGCCGTCTGCGACCGTCCGCGTCCGGTAGGGGGATCTCGATCGCCAGGTCGATTCGGCCCGGCCGAGCCGCCAGGGCCGGCTCGAGGAGGTCCACGCGGTTGGTGGTCAGCGCGAAGATCACGTCGTCGTCGGCGCCGACGCCGTCCATCTCGTTCAGCAACTGGAACAGCAGGGGATTCGTTCCAGACGGTCCCATCCCTCGTTCCTGCGCGATCAGATCCACGTCCTCGAGGATCAGCATGGAGGGAGCCAGGCTCCGAGCCATCTCTGCTGCGGGAGCGATGGCGCCGAACCCCTGCCCGGACAAGACGATGGACGTCCGGTCGGGCATCGCGCCCATCAGATAGGTCAGTGTGTGCGTCTTGCCCGTGCCCCGTGGGCCGAAGAGCAGCAACCCGCGCTTGAGATGTCGGCCACCGGCCAGCAGCGACGGCGCGCGCTGCGCCATGCCGATGGTCTGCTCCTCGATCAGGTCGAGTGTGCCGTCCGGCAGGACCACATCGTCGCGGACCACCCGGGGGAGGTCGATGAACTCCACCTCGGCCGCATCGTGGTGGAAGGGACCGTGGGGGTTGCCCAGCGTCACGACCTGACCGCGGTGGACGTCGTGCTCGCGCCGAAGTTCGGTCAACTCTGCGAGGAAGCGCTCTGCGCCGGCACGCTCGGCCGCGACCGCCTCGACGACCAGCTTGTCCTGCCCATGTCGCGGTGCCGGTCCACTGATGAAGGCGACGATGGATGCCTGCCCATCCTTGGCGAGGACGACACCGAAGTCCACGCACGACAGCGAACGTCCGACGGCGATCGGTCGCGAGACGTAGTCCACGGGGCCGAGGCCCATCCCCCCGTGTCCCAACAGCCCGGTGTCGATCGGAGTGATCAACTCGCCCAGGGTCAGGCCGCGGTTGCGACGTCCCTGGCCCGAAAGGCCGATCAACTCGAGCTCCCGGTTCGGTCGATCTGCCCACAGGTCCAGCGCCAGTTGCACGTTTGGCTGCTCGTGCGGGGCAAGCTTGAGCGAGACCACGTCGAGCGACGAGGCTGGCTGGCCTAGGTGGTCGCGGATGGCCGCACTGATGGGTGACTCGCCGGGCCTGCGGTCCTGCGCAATTCCGCGCAGGAAGTCGGCGAACAACTCGGCGAACTCGGTGCGTTCCATGATCCCTTCCCCTGGCGCAGCGCTGATGCGTGCGGTCGCCTGACGACCGTAGGGTGTCGAGCCCCTGGGTGCCAGCGGCTGACGCGTCCAAGCACCCTCCCACCCGTAGCAGCGTGTGCCCCATCGTGGCAGACTGTTCGCCCTGCCCCGTCACGGGGCCGTCTGTGCTGCACGCCCACGCGCGGCCGCCGCCGGACACACAAGGCCGCCGGGGACATCTGCCCCGTCGGCGTCGCGATACGAATCCCAACGCCTGCCACCTGGGCGGGTGTGCCCCCCTTGACTGGACCGCCACACGATGACCGACCCCAAGTACACCCTGACCACCGCCGTCGACGAAGAGCGGGAGCGGGGTGCAGCCATCCTCCTCGAGGAGTTCGGATCCGAGGAGAACTTCCTCGCGGCACTCGAAGCGACCGTCAAGGACTTCGACGACGGTGACATCGTCGAAGGCGTCGTCGTCAAGGTCGATCCCGAAGAGGTCCTGCTGGACATCGGGTTCAAGTCCGAGGGTGTGATCCCCAGCCGCGAACTGTCGATCAAGCACGACATCGACCCCAATGAGGTCGTCGCCGTCGGTGACGTGATCGAGGCCCTGGTCCTGCAGAAGGAGGACAAGGACGGCCGTCTGGTCCTCTCCAAGAAGCGCGCCCAGTACGAGCGCGCCTGGGGCAAGATCGAGGAGATCCACGAGCGCGAGTCCACCGTCACCGGCTCCGTCATCGAGGTGGTCAAGGGTGGCCTCATCCTCGACATCGGTCTGCGAGGGTTCCTCCCCGCCTCGCTGGTCGAGATGCGCCGGGTCCGCGACCTGCACCCCTACGTGGGGCAGGAGCTCGAGTGCAAGGTCATCGAGCTGGACAAGAACCGCAACAACGTCGTGCTGTCCCGCCGGAAGTTCCTGGAGGAGACGCAGAGCGAGTTCCGCCGCGAGTTCCTGGAAACCCTGCAGAAGGGCGAGATCCGCAAGGGCACCGTCTCCTCCTGCGTCAACTTCGGTGCCTTCGTGGACCTCGGTGGCGTCGACGGTCTGGTGCACGTCTCCGAGCTGTCCTGGAAGCACGTCGACCACCCTGGTGAGGTCGTGGAGCTGGGCCAGGAGGTCGAGGTCGAGGTGCTCGACGTCGATCTGGAGCGCGAGCGCGTCTCGCTGTCCCTGAAGGCCACGCAGGAAGACCCCTGGCAGCAGTTCGCCCGGCAGCACTACGTCGGCGAGTTCGTCGAGGGCAGCGTCACCAAGCTCGTGCCCTTCGGCGCCTTCGTGAAGGTCGAGGACGGCATCGAGGGTCTGATCCACATCTCCGAGCTGGCCGACGCCCACGTCGAGCAGCCCGAGCAGGTCGTGAAGGTCGGCGACTCCGCCACCGTGAAGATCATCGACATCGACGACGTCCGTCGCCGGATCTCCCTGTCGCTCAAGCAGGCCGTCAAGGCCGGCTACGGCGAGGCGCCGGAGATCGAGGAGGTCCCGGCCTACGCTGCCGAAGCTCCCTCCTCCGGCGGTGGAGGTGGCGGCTCGAGCTCGAGCTCGGGCGACGGTGGCTCGGCGATGGGTGCCGCACTGGCGCAGGCGATGCAGCGCTCCTCCGGCAGTGGGGGCGGCAGCGAGGACGCCGAAGCCGAGGCGGGCGACACGGGCCTGTCCGCGCAGGACATCATCGCCCGGGTCCAGGCCCAGGCCGCAGAGGTGGCTCAGGACGATGCGCCCGTCGGGGCGGACGACTCCGTCGATGACGAGCCAGCTGCGGTCGCCGAGGAGGCTGTTGCGGCCGAGGCGATGGCCGACGAGGTCCAGACCGAGGCTCCGCCGGCCGACGAGGTGGCGGAGGCGGCCGCCGAAGAGTCCACCGAGCCTGAGGCTGCGGAGGCTGCGGAGGTTGCGGAGGTCAACGACGAGCCCGCGGCGGACGACAGCGCGGAGGAGGCATCCGGCGCCGAGGCACCGGAAGCCACCGCCGAGGAGGCGGAGGCAGCCGACGAGCCAGAAGAGGCAGCGGAAGACCCGGTGGCCGAGACCTCCGACGACGAGTCCGAGGACACGCCAACTGCGGACGAGGCCTCCGACGAAGAAGAGTAGGACCAGAACAGACGAACGGGACCACCCAGCGGTGGTCCCGTTCGTTGTTCTGACCCCACGGTTCCGGAGGCCGTGGCGGCCTGACAGCATGGGCTCATGCAGCTGATCGGACTCACCGGCGGGATCGCCTCGGGCAAGTCGACCGTCTCGAGTCGGCTGCGGAAGGTCCACGGCTGGGCCGTCGTCGACGCCGACCGGGTCGCCCGCGACATCGTCGAGCCAGGCCAACCGGCCCTCGCCGAGATCGCCGAGCACTTCGCGCCGGACGTGATCACCGACGACGGAACCCTCGACCGCGCCAGGCTCGGGGCGATCGTCTTCGCCGACGACGATTCGCGGCAGACCCTCAACCAGATCACCCATCCACGGATCGCCGAGGAGATGGCGCTCCGCATCCACGCCCTGGCCGACCACCCCAAGCCGGTTGTCGTCGACTCCCCGCTGCTGGTCGAGATGGGCCACGCCGAGAACTACCCGACCATCATCGTCGTCGTCGCCGACCCGGAGACCCAACACCGCCGACTCGTGGACCATCGCGCCATGGACCCCGACGAGGCCTGGGGACGCATCAACGCCCAGGCCTCCAACGATGAGCGGCGAGCCGTTGCCACCCACGTCCTCGACAACTCCGGTTCCATCCCCGACCTCCACGATGCCGTCGACCGGCTCGTGGCCGCCATCACCGCCGACCCGCGGTAGGAGGCACCCTCCCTCGCTGGTTAGGGTGAGGGCATGCCGTCGGTTGTCCCCTCACGCGATCTCTGGGAGGCGACGACGTCTGTCCTCGAGGTCGGGCACGACGCCGGCCTGGTGATGCGTCGAGGGCTGGAGGCGCTGTGCACACTGCTGGCCGCGGACCGGGCAGACGGAGGTCACGCGCACACCGGCCAAACGACTTACCGGCCCTCCTGGGCGGTCTCCGTCGGGGATGACCCTCCCTCCAGCTTCGCGCTGCCGCTGGACGACCAGGTGCTGCGCCAGGTTCTGGCCACCCCGCGGACGTTCGTGGTGCACGACGTACGGGAGGAGCTCGGCTCGTCGACCACCGGTCAGGTGATGACGGAGCTGGGCACCCGGGCGATGGTGGTCCGCCGCCTCGAGCGGGCCGGCGACGGCAACGGCGTGATCTGCGTCGACTGGGTTGATCGACCGGCCGAGCTCGACAGCCTCCAGGTCGCACTGGTCGAGGAGTTCGTGACCAAGGTCCTCCAGCCGGTGCTTCGCCAAGCTCGGTCGCAGCCACGACACCCAGATCCGCTCGCGACGCTCTCCGATGCCGAGTCCGACGTTGCTCGACTTGCCGCCGCGGGCCTGACGTACCGCGAGATCGCCGACAGCCGCGGGACGTCCATCAACACCGTGGGCCACCAACTGGCGGCGGCACGCCGGAAGCTCGGCGTCGCGAACACCGCTGCGCTCTGCCGGGTGATCAGCACCGCGTAGCCGCGCCGCACCGCAGGGGCAACCGCCGTAGCAGGTTCCAGCCATTGACCACGCCTCCGCCGGGGTCCTAGCGTCCGTGGAGGAACCAACACGCGGCCCCAGGGAGACGCCATGACCACACTTGAGTCGGGACCTCGACAGGTGCACGGAGCCTGTCCTCACGACTGCCCGGACACCTGCGCCATGACCCTCACGGTCGAAGACGGCGAGGTGACCGGCGTGACCGGGCGGGCCGATCATCCCTACACGCAGGGTGGTCTGTGCGCCAAGGTCAACGACTACGAGCGACACGTCCATGCGGCGGACCGGGTGACCACACCCCTCCGCCGGGTCGGCCCCAAGGGGGCGGGTGAGTTCGAGCCGATCTCGTGGGACGAGGCGCTGGACGAGATCGCCGACCGCTATACCGAGATCATCGAGACCGACGGCCCTGAGGCCATCCTCCCGTACAGCTACCTGGGCAACATGGGGATCCTCAACGGTCTGACCGTGGGAGACCGCTTCTTCAACGGCCTGGGCACCAGTGTCTCTGAGCGGACCTTCTGCGACTCCGGAGGCATCTCTGCCTACCTGATGACACTCGGCCCCACGGCGGCGGTGGATCCGGAGGCGCTGGTCCACGCCAAGTACATCGTCATCTGGGCTTGCAACGTGCTGTCCAACAACCTGCACCTGTGGCCCTTCATCGAGCAGGCGCAGCGCGACGGCGCCACCGTCGTGGTGATCGACCCGTTTGCCACCCGGACGGCCAAGAAGGCCGACTGGCACCTGCCGATCCGTCCCGGCACCGATGGCGCGTTGGCCCTTGCGCTGATGAACGTCCTGATCGCCGAGGACCTGGTCGACGAGGAGTGGGCTCACGCCCACACGGTCGGCTACGACGAGCTGGTCGGCCACGTCGCCGAGGCGACACCCGAGTGGGCGGCCGAGGAGACCGGCCTTGAGGCGGAGGACATCCGCCGTCTGGCTCGTGGCCTGGCCACCAATCAGCCCTCGGTGATCCGTGTGGGTGTGGCCCTCGAGCGGTCCAGCGGGGGCGGCAGCGCCGCGAGAGCGATCTTCTCACTCCCCGCGCTGACCGGCTCGTGGCGCCACGTCGGTGGCGGGCTGCTGCAGATGCCGATCTGGGCGTTCCCCGTCAACTGGGACCACCTCCACGGGACGCACCCCAACGCCGACGGTGTTCGTGTGGTCAACCAGTGGCGGCTCGGGCAGGCCCTGGCCGGCGATCTCGATGGGCCACCGATCCGGTCGTTGTTCGTCTACAACTCCAACCCGGCCGTGGTGGTGGGGGAGCAGGCGTCGGTCCTCAGCGGCCTCGAGCGAGAGGACCTGTTCACCGTCGTCTCCGACCACTTCGTGACCGACACCGCTCGCTACGCCGACCTGGTCCTGCCGGCCACCACCTCCGCAGAGCATCAGGATGTCATGTTCTCCTGGGGTCACCTCTACCTGACCTACAACGAGCAGGCCATCGACCCCGTGGGTGAGTCGGTGTCCAACACCGAGCTGTTCCGACGACTGGCACGGCGCATGGGCCTGGACGACCCCTGGTTCGACCTCGACGACGACGAGATGATGCGCCAGTCGCTGGACTGGACCGCGCCGGTCATGGAGGGCATCACGCTGGAGCGGCTGCAGGAGGAGGGGTTCGTCCGGCTCACCGTCCCGGAGACCGACTCCTACGCACCACATGTGGAGGGGAACTTCCCGACCCCGTCCGGCAAGGTGGAGCTGGTCGCATCCATGGCCGCTGGTGGCAACTTCGTGGCACCGCTGTTCCGACAGGGCGTGGTGGCAGGTCAGGACGGCAGCCCGGTCGAACCGCTGCCGACCTACATCCCACCGCAGGAGCTGGGCAGCGACGACCGCTACCCGCTGGCTCTGGTGACTCCCAAGGCCCACGCGTTCCTCAACTCCCAGTACGGCAACATGACCCACCAGCGGCGCATCCAGCGCGGTCCGACGTGCGCGATGAACCCACTCGATGCGGAGCCACGAGGCATCGCCGATGGCGCCGCCGTGCAGGTCACCAACGGCCGGGCCCGGATTCGGGCCACGGCCTCGGTCACCGAGGACGTCCGCCCGGGTGTGGTCCTGCTGCCGATGGGCCACTGGCCGGAGAAGGTCGAGGGAGGCCTGACCGTCAACGCGCTGACCGCCGACCGGTACGGCGACCTCGGTCGCAACCCGACCTTCAACGACACAGCCGTCGAGGTCAGCGCCGTGTGATCAGGCTGGTGGTGCACGCGTGACGGCTACCCTCGATGACGTGACGACCGACCAGCTGGGACGCGGACTCCGGGACCTCCGAGTGTCCGTGACCGACCGGTGCAACTTCCGCTGCACCTACTGCATGCCGCGCGAGCTGTTCGGTCCCGATCACGCGTTCCTGCCCCGGTCGGAGCTCCTGACCTTCGAAGAGATCGTGGCCGTCATCGAGGCGGCTGCGGAGCTGGGTGTCACCAAGATCCGGCTGACCGGCGGTGAGCCACTGCTGCGCACCGATCTGCCGGACCTCATCGCGGCGATCGACGCCGTTCCCGCCATCGATGACATCGCCATGACGACCAACGGGGTACTGCTCCCCGCGGCCCTGCCCGACCTGATGGCGGCGGGCCTGTCCCGGGTCACGGTCAGCCTGGACGCGCTCGACGCCGACGTCTTCGCCCGGATGGCGGACGTCAAGGTCCCGGTTGCGACCGTGACCGGCGCCGTCGAGGCAGCCGTGGACGCCGGACTGGTGACCAAGATCAACGCGGTGGTCCAGCGCGGCGTGAACGAGAGCCAGATCGTGCCGCTGGCGGAGTACGGGCGCCAGACGGGTGCCACGGTCCGTTTCATCGAGTTCATGGACGTCGGCAGCACCAACGGGTGGGACCTGTCCCAGGTCGTGAGCGCAGCCGAGATCGTCGAGACCATCGACGAGGTCCACCCGCTCACGGCGGTTGCGCGTTCGGGCAGTGCCGTTGCCAATCGCTGGACCTACGACGACGGGGTTGGCGAGGTCGGGGTAATCGCCAGCGTCACCGATCCGTTCTGTCGGACCTGTGTCCGAGCTCGCCTCTCGGCGATCGGGGAGCTGTTCACCTGTCTGTTCGCCTCCTCGGGCCACGACCTGCGGGCGGTCCTGCGTGCCGGCGAGAGCCACGACGCGCTGGTCGCCCGGCTGGCTGCCATCTGGGGGGTCCGGTCCGACCGCTATTCCGAGATCCGTGGCGCCCATCCAGTCCAACCGGAGGGCCGGGTCGAGATGAGCTACATAGGCGGGTAAGGCCCCGCCTCGCCACATGGCGAGGTCCGGCCGACGCCGGTGCGCTCGCGGAGTACCTCCGCATGGAGGGGGCAGCCGACCTCTGCAACGAACGTGTCGGAAGATTGTGTCCGAAACGACCGAGCAGGCCTTTCGCCGCCACTTGCTTGCCACTACGCTCCGGCTTGTACGCAGCGTGCTGCCCGGTCCTCGGCACATCCGAGATCCAGCGCACCCGTCATCGGTTACCACGATCGACGACGGTCATCTGATGTCGGAGCCGACATCGAACTTCATATGGAGGGCTCATGGCGAAGCAATCAGTTTCGGTCACGGTGGACGGAACCACCTACACCGACGACGTCGAACCACGACTGCTGTTCGTGAACTACCTACGCGACGTCCTGGGTCTGACCGGGACCAACATCGGGTGCGACACGTCCAACTGTGGTGCCTGCACCGTGTTGGTCGACGGCCGGTCGGCGAAGTCGTGCACGATGCTGGCGGTGCAAGCGGACGGGGCCGAGGTCACCACCGTCCAAGGTCTGGCCAACGGCGAGTTGCACCCGGTGCAGAAGGCCTTCCATGAGAAGCACGGCCTGCAGTGCGGCTACTGCACACCCGGCATGATCTGCGCGGCCACGTCGCTGCTCAGCCAGAACCCCTCACCCTCCGAGGAGGAGATCCGGCACGGCATCGAGGGCAACCTCTGTCGCTGCACCGGATACCAGAACATCGTGGCAGCCGTGCAGCAGGCCGCCGAAGAGATGCAGGGAGCATAGCGATGACCGCGATCGAAGAACGTCCCGACACCGAGATCGGCAAGGCCACCCTGCGCAAGGAGGATGCGCGGCTGATCACGGGTCAGACCCGCTGGACCGACAACATCGTCCTGCCCGGCATGGTGCACGCCGCCATGCTGCGCTCGCCGATGGCGCACGCCAAGATCACCAACCTCGACGTCTCGGGCGCCAAGTCCCAGCCCAACGTGATCGAGGTCTACACAGCCGCGGACTTCGAAGGTGAGTATGGCGCGCTGCCCTGTGCCTGGCCCGTCACTCCCGACATGGTCAACCCACCGCACATGGCGCTTGCGGTCGACGAGGTCAACTACGTGGGTGACGCCGTCGCCGTCGTCGTCGCCCGGGACCGCGCCTCCGCCGTGGATGCGCTGGAGCACATCGACGTGGACTACGAGCCGTTGGAGGCCGTCGTCGACATGGAAGCCGCCGCGCAGGATGGCGCGACGCTGGTCCATGCCGACCTCGAGTCCAACCGCAGCTTCCTGTGGCCCTTCGAGGCCGGCGACGTCGACGCGGCGTTCGACGGCGCCGACACGGTCGTGACTCGTCGGTTCATCAACCAGCGCCTCATCCCCGCGGCCATCGAGCCGCGCTCGGTCGTGGTCGATCCCTCCGCGGCCAGCGGCGACGTGACGGTCTACTCGGCCACCCAGGTGCCACACGTCCTCCGTCTGATGCTGGCACTGACCATGGGGATCCCGGAGCAGAAGCTGCGTGTGGTCGCCCCCGACGTCGGCGGCGGCTTCGGCTCGAAGCTGAACGTGTACGCCGAAGAGGTCCTGATGACGGCCATCGCCCGCAAGATGGGCAAGCCGGTCAAGTGGACCGCCACCCGCTCGGAGGACATCCAGGCCACGATCCACGGCCGGGACCAGATCCAGGACATCTCGATCGCGGCCAACGCCGATGGGACCATCCGCGGTCTCAAGGTCGACCTGCTGGCCGACATGGGCGCGTTCCTGCAGTTGGTCACCCCTGGTGTCCCGGTGCTCGGCGCCCTCATGTTCCCGTCGATCTACAAGATGGACGCCTATCACTTCACCTGCACCGGTGTCTTCACCAACAAGACGCCGACCGATGCCTACCGCGGGGCAGGCCGCCCCGAGGCGACCTTCGCGATCGAGCGGATCGTCGACGAGTTGGCCAACGAGCTCGGCATGGAGCCGATGGAGCTGCGGCGGAAGAACTGGATCACCCACGAGGAGTTCCCGTTCGACACGATCACCGGGCTGACCTACGACACCGGCAACTACGAGGCTGCCACCGACAAGGCCATGGAGCTGTTCGACTACGACGGCCTCCGCGCCGAGCAGCAGCGCCGCCGGGATGCCGGCGAGACCGTCCAGCTCGGCATCGGCATCTCCACCTTCACCGAGATGTGCGGCTTGGCCCCGTCCCGCGTGTTGGGGTCGCTGTCCTACGGCGCCGGAGGGTGGGAGGCCGCCACCGTGCGGATGCTCCCGACCGGAAAGGTCGAGGTCGTGACCGGTACCAGCCCCCACGGGCAGGGTCACGTGACTGCGTGGTCACAGATCGCCTCCGACTACCTCGGTGTGCCCTTCGATGACATCGACGTCCTCCACGGCGACACCAAGATTGCGCCGATGGGCCTCGACACCTACGGGTCACGCTCGCTGGTGGTGGGTGGGATCGCACTGAAGCGGGCCTGCGACAAGGTCGTGGAGAAGGCCATGCCCTTCGCGGCGCACATGTTGGAGGCCAGCGTCGACGACCTCGAGTTCAGCGCCGGGACCTACTCGGTCAAGGGTGACGCGGAGAAGTCAGTGACGATCCAGGAGATCGCCCTGGCGGTCTTCGCCGGCCACGACTACCCCGAGGGCGTCGAGTTGGACCTCACCGCCAACATGGTGTTCGACCCGGAGAACTTCTCCTTCCCCCACGGCACCCACCTCTGTGCCATGGACGTCGACACCGAGACCGGCAAGGTGAGCGTCCACAAGTACGTCTGCGTTGACGACGTCGGCAACGTCATCAACCCCATGATCGTCGAGGGGCAGGTCCACGGAGGCCTGGCCCAGGGCATCGCCCAGGCGCTGTGGGAGGGTGTGGAGTTCGACGACGCCGGGAACCTGCTGACCGCGTCGCTGATCGACTACACGCTGCCGTCCGCCGTCGACATGCCGCACCTCATCACCGACCGGACCGAGACGCCGGCCACCTCGAACGACCTCGGCGTCAAGGGGGTCGGCGAGGCCGGCACCATCGCCTCGACCCCGGCAGTGGTCAACGCGGTCATCGACGCGCTGCGGCCGATGGGCGTGACTGACGTCCTGATGCCGATGACACCCAAGAACGTGTGGAACGCGATGCAGGCCGCATCAGACGGAGAGGGCTAGACCGATGATCCCAGCAGAGTTCGAGTACGTCCGGGCAAGCTCGGTGGACGAGGCCGTCTCGGCGCTCGGGGCCTCCGAGGACGCCAAGATCCTGGCCGGTGGGCACTCCCTGCTGCCGCTGATGAAGCTGCGGCTGTCCTACCCCGAGACCCTGGTCGACATCGGCCGGGTCGACGAGATGACCGGCGTCCGCATGGACGGTGACCGCGTCGTCATCGGCGCGGCCACCACCCACTACGACGTCATGACCAACCAGACGGTGAAGGACAACTGCGGCGTCATCGCGGAGGTCACCGGCCACGTCGGGGACCCGCAGGTGCGGCACCGCGGTACGCACGGTGGCTCGCTGGCCCACGGCGATGCCGCCAGCGACATGCCGGGGATGGCTCTGGCCCTCGGCGCCGAGTTCACCATCCACGGTCCTGGTGGCCGGCGGACCGTCCCGGCGTCGGAGTTCTTCGTCGACTACCTGATGACGGCAGTTGATGAGGATGAGGTGCTGGTCGAGGTGTCGTGGCCGAGTCTGGCCAACGGCACCCGGTGGAACTACCAGAAGTTCCAGCACACCTCGCAGGGGTGGGCCATCGTCGGCGCGTTGGCCGTGGTCTCCGCCAACGGCTCCATCACCGACGCCAAGATCGGCCTGACCAACATGGGCTCGGTGCCAGTACGGGCGACCTCGGTGGAGAGCGCCCTGACCGGTGTGGCGTCAGACGACACCGCCGGCATCGCGGCCGCCTGCGCCTCGGCAGGGGAGGGGACGACGCCGCCGGAGGACCTCCACGGCGACGGCGCCTTCCGCCAGCACCTGGCGGGTGTCCTGACCAAGCGTGCCGTCACGGCTGCGCTCGGCTGAGGCTTGAGCGACAACCACGACACAGCCAGTCCACGGTCGGAGGCGGCCCACGCGGTCGCCTCCGGCGGTGTTGTCGCGGCGTTGCCGGACGGGGTGGACAGTCCCACGGCGCTGGCCGAGCAGCTGGCGCGGACCGACTACCTGGCCGGGACCGGGCTGTCGACCGTGGCCTACCTCGCGCTCAAGCTCGGACGACCGCTGTTCCTGGAGGGCGAGCCAGGGGTCGGGAAGACGGCGCTGGCGCAAGCCCTCGCGGAGTTGCTGGACGCACCACTGATCCGGCTGCAGTGCTACGAGGGGATCGATGCCTCCCAGGCGTTGTACGACTGGGACTTCCCCCGCCAGCTGCTGCACCTCCGCGCTGCTGAGACGGCCGGGTCGACAGGGGACGTCGAGGCACTCGAGGGTGAGCTGTACGACGAGCGGTTCCTGTTGGAGCGGCCGTTGCTGCGGGCCCTCCGGACCGCTCCGTCGGTGCTGTTGATCGATGAGATCGACCGGGCCGACGACGAGTTCGAGGCGTTCCTGCTCGAGCTGCTGAGCGAGTTCAGCGTGACCATCCCCGAGTTGGGCCGCGTCCACGCGGCGGTACGGCCTGTGGTGATCATCACCTCGAACCGGACGCGAGAGGTCCACGACGCCCTGAAACGACGGTGCACCTACCACTGGCTGGACCACCCGGACTTCGAGCGCGAGTGCGCGATCGTCCGGCGGCGATGCCCGGCGGCGTCCGCAGCCCTCACCGAGCAGGTCGTGGGCGTCGTCCAGCAGTTCCGTGAGGAGGATCTCTTCAAGCCTCCTGGCGTGGCCGAGACGATCGACTGGACTCAGGCACTGGTGGCCCTCGGGGCGGACACGCTGGATGCGGAGTTGGCGACGGCAACGCTCGGGTCGGTCCTGAAGTACCGCGAAGACCTCGAGCACGCCCAACGCCTCAACGTCCACGCGATGCTGGAGAAGGCCCTGTCAGCGTGACCCACCTGCGAGTCGTCGCGTTTCTCCCTTGAGGTGAGTCATTCATGCGTGACGAAGAACTCCAAGATGACACACCCCCGGTCAGAGGCGGTCCGCGCGCCGACATGGCCGCCACCGCCACCGCGTTCGCCCGGACCGTCCGCGCCGCCGGCGTCCCGGTCACCACCGGGCGGGTCCAGGCCTTCGTCGACTCCCTAGCCCTGCTCGACCCGACCTCCACCACTGACGTCTACTGGGCCGGCCACTCCACCCTCTGCAGCGACCCGCAGGACTTCGGCCGGTACGACCGCGCGTTCCACGCCTTCTTCACCGGCGAGGCACCCCACGAACGGCTGAAGGTCGCCCCACCCGACGCCTCCCCACCCGACCTGCAGTCACTCACCGCTCCGCTGACTGACGGGCACGACGCCGACGACGAGGCCGAGATCCTCAACCTCGAGGCCGGCGCGTCCGGGACCGAGATCCTTCGCCAGCGCGACCTGGCGTCCCTCAACGCCGGGGACCGTGACGTGGTCAACCGGCTGCTCGCCACCCTCCGCCTGCCGGGCGAAGCACGGCGGACCCGCCGCCACGAACCATGGCACCGCGGCAGCATCAACCGCCAAGCCACCGTCCGCGAGGCGCTGCACGGCATGGGCGATCCGCGACGGCTGCGACACCGCCGACAACAGGACCGTCCCCGAGCGGTCGTCCTGCTCGTCGACGTGTCCGGGTCGATGACCTCCTACGCCGACGCCCTGCTTCGGTTCGCCCACGTCGCCGTCGGTCGCGGGCCCCGAACCCGTCCGACCGAGGCCTTCACCGTGGGCACCCGGCTCACGCGGATCACACGCGAACTTCGGCACCGCGACCCGGACACCGCCATGGCCGCCGTCGCCGGGGCCATTCCCGACTGGTCAGGAGGGACTCGACTGGGAGACGGACTGAAGGAGTGGTTGGACCGCTGGGGGCAACGCGGACTGGCTCGTGGCGCGGTGATGGTGATCCTCAGCGACGGGTGGGAGCGGGGCGACGCCGGCATCCTGGGGGAGCAGATGGCGCGACTCCAGCGGCTGGCCCACCGGGTCGTCTGGTCCAACCCCCGCAAGGCTGCACCCGGCTACCGGCCGCTGGTCGGCGGGATGGCTGCGGCCCTGCCGCACGTGGACCAGTTCCTGAGCGGCCACAGCGTTGCAGCGCTCGAACGGCTCGCAGCCGTCGTTGCTGGAGTGTCGACAGAGCCGAATCGCGGCAGAGTTGGGACACACCGCGCCAGTAGGTGAGGCGCCAGTAGGAGAACAGCCATGCGAGAGATCCTGACCGAGCTGGACCAGTGGCATGCGGCGGGCCGACCCGCGGCGCTTGCCACCGTGGTCAACACCCGCATCAGCGCACCACGTGATCCTGGTGCGGCCATGGCGGTCAACGCTGACGGCATCGTGGTGGGCAGCGTCTCGGGCGGGTGTGTTGAGGGTGCCGTCGTCGAGCAGGCCCGTGAGGTGCTGGACGGCGGGCCGGCCCGGCAGGTCACCTACGGCGTCTCCGACGACGAGGCGATGGCCGTGGGTCTGACCTGCGGTGGCGAGATCTCGCTGTTCATCGAGCCATTCGACATCCCCGAGTTCGACATGGTGCGGGACCGCATCCGCGAGGGGATCCCCGTCGCCGTCGCCACCGTGGTCGACGGGCCCGGGCTGGTCGGCTCCAAGCTGGTCGTGACCGAGGACGCCATCTACGGCGATCTGGGTTCCGAGGGCCTCGGGGTGGCGGTCTCCTCGGACGCTCGCGGCCTCTTGGCGCAGGGTCGGACGGCGCACCGGGGCTACGGCTCGAACGGCGAGCGCCGGGTGGATGACGTCACCGTCTTCATCCAGTCCTTCCAGCCGCCGCCGCGCATGTACGTCTTCGGGGCCATCGACTTCGCCGCCGCGGTAGCCCGGATCGGCAAGTTCCTCGGCTATCACGTCACCGTCTGCGACGCTCGCCGCGTGTTCGCCACCAAGGCTCGGTTCCCGGAGGCCGACGAGGTCGTGGTCCAGTGGCCCCACCGCTTCCTGCCCACCGCCCCAGTCGACAGCCGGACCGCTCTGTGCGTGCTGACCCACGACCCCAAGTTCGACGTGCCGCTGCTGGAGGTGGCCCTCGCGACGGAGGCCGGATACATCGGCGCGATGGGCTCCCGGCGCACCCACGATGACCGCATGGCCCGACTGCGCGAGCTCGGGGTACCGGAGGCGCAACTGGCTCGGCTTCGCTCACCCATCGGCCTGGATCTCGGTGCACGGACGCCAGAGGAGACGGCCGTCTCCATCGCCGCCGAGATCACGCAGTTGCGGTGGGGCGGCAGCGGCCGACCACTGACCGACACCGAGGGCCGCATCCACCCGGACGCGGGCGACGAGGCCGACGAGGTCACCGCGGGGACGGCGTCGTCGCAGGACGCCTGGGCCGAGGGAACGTTGGCTGCGGGCGCGTGATTCGACGTGATCGCCGGGGTCGTGCTCGCCGCGGGAGCCGGGCGACGGATGGGACAACCGAAGGGATTGCTGAGCGGACCTCACGGCCCCCTTGTCCGGGGCGCCGTCTCCGCCTTGCTGGACGGCGGCTGCTCGCCGGTCGGGGCGGTCATCGGTGCGGCGGCAGACCAGGTCTCGACCCTCCTCCCCGAGGAGGTTCACGAACTCCACAACCCGGCGTGGCGGCAGGGTATGTCCACGTCGGTGCGCCAGGCGCTCGAGTGGTCGGAGCGGGTTGGTGCCGATGGTGTCGTGATCCTGCCGGTCGACACGCCGGGCCTCGGCGCAGCGGTCGTTCGTCGAGTCCGCGAGCACGGCAGCGGGGGTGCCGGGGTGCGGGTGGTCCAGGCGACCTTCGAGGGTCGCCCGCGCAACCCGGTACTCATCGGTGCCTCGTACTTCGAGGAGGTTTCGGCCGCCACTGTTGGGGACAGCGGTGCCCGGGTATGGCTTGAAGCCAACCGAGACCTGGTCGAGGGTGTTGAATGTTCTGACATCGGCGACCCGAACGATCTCGACACCCCTGACCAGCTGGAGCGGTGGCGGCGGAACGCCAGTCAGGCCTACTGATCCATCCGTCCGGCACTGAACCCAGCACGAGGAGAACCAATGGAACTGACCCACAACTTCACCGTCCCGGTGGCGCCAGAGGTCGCCTTCGAGGTGCTGCAGGACATCGAGCGCATCGGCCCCTGCATGCCCGGCGCAACCATCGACAGCGTCGACGGTAAGGACTTCACCGGCACCGTCAAGGTCAAGATCGGCCCGATCAAGGTCACCTATCAGGGGGAGGCCGAGTACTCGGAGGTGGACGCGGAAGCCTTGACTGCGACCATCAACGCCCGAGGGAAGGAGTCACGCGGATCGGGGACGGCGAACGCGGTCGTGCGGGCCAACATCACGCCCTCCGGCGACGGCGCGGACGTCAACGTCGTGACCGACCTGGCCGTGACCGGCAAGCCGGCCCAGTTCGGCCGAGGTGTGATGGAGGAGGTCGGGCAGAAGCTGATCAACCAGTTCGCCGAGTGCTTGGCCACCAAGTTGGCGGATGATGGTGGAGAGGAGGACGACGCGGCACAGGACAGCAGCGAAGGGAGCGCCGAGGACTCCGAGGACACGCCGGACAGCTCGGCAGCGTCACTCTCCAGCGGTGGGTCCTCATCGGCCGCGACGGCCGGATCGGCGGCAACGTCGACGGGTGGGAAGCCTGCAGCGGCCCCGCGTCAGGAGCCGGAGGCAATCGACCTGCTGGACGTCGCGGGCGCCCCGGTGGCCAAGCGCGCCGCTCCGGTGGTCGGGATCCTGGCGGTCGTCCTCCTCCTGTGGTGGCTCAAGCGGCGCGGCGAGTAGCACCCGTTCGTCGCCGCTCGGGCAGGCGCAGGTCGGGGAGGCACACAGTTTGGACGAACGCTGAGTTTCCCCGCCGGGAGGTAAGGTTCCCCACCGGGAGGTCAGGTTCCCCACCGGGAGGTAGGGTTCCCCACCGGGAAGAAAGGCTCCCCAGCGGGACAGTAAGCCCCCCACCGAGAAGGTGGGACGCCCCAGCGGGGCTACAGGCGGCTCAGGGCCCGGTCTGCCTCCGTCCGGTCCACCTCATCCGTGGTGTAGCGACGGGTCTCCTCGTACCTGACGAGCTGCGCCAAGGCGTCCTGGTCGAGGTGGGGGAGTGCACGCTGTGCTCGCTCGGCCACCTCCGCCGGCGTGTCACTCTCCGGCGGGTCAAGCCCGTCGGACCGGAGCCGGGCGACCAGCCCCGCCCAGGGCCCGGCGCGCCGGAGCGCAGCCCGACGGAGTCGTTCACGAAGCGTCCTCGCCGCCGCACCGAGGACCAGCAGCCCACCGATGATCCAGACGTAGGTGACCGGATCGTCCGGCAGGCGCTCGCCCACCCAGCGTGCGAGGTCGGCCAGGAGGATCTGCGCGCCGTCGCCTTCGGGATCCAGCACCGGGGTCGTGACACCGGTCGGGTCGAACGCCACCCAGCCGTGGTTCGGCACGAACACCTCCACCCACGCGTGGGCGTTGGACGCCCTGACGATGTACTGGCCACTCAGGATCTGCCGCTCTCCGGGCTGGAAGCCCGTCACGAAGCGCGCCGGGATGCCGACCGAGCGGAGCATCACCACCATCGACGTGGCGATCGGCTCGCACCAGCCGACCTGGGAGTCGAAGAGGATGTGATCCGCCGGATCGGCGTCCTCCGGGGTGATGGGTCCGTCCAGGCTGTAGCGGATCTCTTCACCGATGTAGTCCTGCATCGTCTCGGCGATGCTGTACGGCGTCTGCCGCGGGGCCGAGGCCATCAGCTGCGCCGCCAGGTCGTGCACCCGTTGCGGCACCGTATCCGGCAGTTGGGTCCACCGGTCGAGGGCCGTCGGGACGCTGGCGGCGTAGTCGAACGGCTGGGAGCGCAACTGCTCCCGCGCCGTGACGTCGACCTCCGAGACCACGGAGTAGATCGTCCCGACGTCCATCTCGATCAGGGTGGTCACGGTTCCGTCGTCCCACGGCGTCGCGCTCTGCGCGGCCGTCCAGACCTCAACCGGATCCGCGGCGGAGAAGATGAGGTTCGGCGTCGGCCGCAGCAACTCGATGGTCTGGGTCACCCGCGTCGTCTCCGAGAGACTCGACCGGGGCGCATCGAGGCGCACCGGCAGCCCCTGGACGGGGGCCGGCTCCTCTGCGCTGCGACCCCAGACGCCATCGTCGTACAAGTCGAAGACGACACCCCGCAGTGGACGTGGTCGGTTGGTCCTGACCTGCAGGATCGGGGTGTCACTCAGCTCACCGACGGCGCGGGGATCCACGCGCTCGGCGAACCCGAAGTACTCGACCGGGTCGAACTCCCGAGCGCCCTCGCCATCCGAGTCGCCGAACGGCAGGTCCCCGCCCACACGCGAAGAGCCCTCAGGGGTCTGTGGTCCTGACGCGCCGAAGCTGATCGGCAGACCACCCAGCGAGGCGTCCGAGCGGAGGGGGACCGACGCGAACACCAGGCCGGCCAGCAGCACGATCGCGGTCAGCTGAAGACCGATCGGGGGAACCAGGCGCGACCAGGACGACGCGGCCTCGTCGGGCCGCGCCGCCGCACCGGGGCCGGCCCTGAGTGCGCGCTCCGCTCCCTCCACCCACTCGGCATCGACGGACCGCTGGCAGCGGTTCAGCGACACGGCCAGCAGGACCACGTAGGCGGCGACGACGACGGCCACCCAGGTCGGTGGGCCTCCGGCGAGGGCCAACGCCACCAAGGCCAGTGACGAGGTCAGGGTGAACATCAGGTCCCGCCGTTGCGGCAGGTCGAAGGCGTGCAGGACCTGGATCTCCAGGAACATCACGGTCAGGGGCAGGCGGGCGTCATCGACGTTGCCGATGCCTCGGACATCACCGAAGAAGCGCCACAGCACCAGGATCACCAGCACGCTGATGATTCCCTTGGCGGTGAGGTTGGAGGAGCGGCGCTGGCGGTGCGACCAGATGAAGCCGACCGGCAGCAGGAGCAGGACGAGCAGCGTCTCGAGCAGCGGCGCCGCACCAGCGGCAACAACCGCCAGAACCCCGAGCACCACCGTCCCGAGGATCAGGCAGCGCAGGACGATGTCGTGCTCAGGCCGCTTGGTCCGATTGACCTCGGCAACCATGGCCAGCGCCCGGCGACCCGCCGAGGTCGGCGGTGCCGTCGTCCCGCCGGAGGGATCTTCCGTCACGGTTGCAGCCACGCGCGGACCTCCTGCATGCTGTCGAGTTGGACGTCCGGAGCACTGGAGGCCAGGACGATCAGGTGGCCGTCCCGGCAGCGCAGGGTCACCGCGGGCGGGTTCGGCACGGCCGGAGGCATGTCCAGAGGACGGGCAGGAACCCCGTGGGCGGGCGGGACGGCGGCGAGGGTCCCGATGGAGCCGGCTTCCCACGTGATCAGTGACCCATCGATGGCCACCAGCACGTCGTGGCCGTCCGCGGTCGCCTGCTCGGCCAGGCTGGCGAGCACGGTACAGGCGAGGTCCGCGGCCTCCTGCGTCCACGTCCCGCCGTCCATGACGAGCAAGAGCTGGCCTCCCCCTCCAACACGGATGTGCTCGCGAACCATGACCTGGCCGTGGCGGGCCGTCGAACGCCAGTGCACCAGCCGTCTGGGGTCTCCCTGCACGAACGGACGGATGCTCGCGATCTCGTCGTCGGCGTGGCCGGCGGCTCGGTCCGCCTCGACCCCGGCGATGCCGGTCCGCACACGGACGGGGCAGGGCAGCGTCGATGGTCCGATCAGGCGGTTGGTCGCCACCTGGTGGCGACGCCTGGCCACGGCGAGGCCCAGCGGACCAACCGTCTCGGCCCTCACGCTCACGGCGTCGTGAACGCCACGCGGCAGGGTTGCCACACCGGTGATCGTGGCCATCTGACCACGAACGGTGCCCCGCGACTCGCCGTCAGCGGCGCTGATCCGCAGGGAGGTGACCCCAGCGGGCCGGGTGACCTGCACACGCAGCCTCGTGCCGCCGACCCGTGGGGGTCCGGACACCGAGATGGCGAGGTTGGTGTGGCGCGACGTCACGGCCGCGGTCACCAGGTCCAGGGCCGGCGCGGCAACCAGTGCCGCGGCCAGCATCACGATCCAGCCCGAGCCGATGTTGCTCCCCGCCAGGTACAGGACGACCGAGAGCCCGGCCGAGGCCCAGCCCATGCGGCGAAGCCGATGGCGCGTACGGCCCGTCGTTCGGTCAGTGGAGCGCACGGGCCTAGCCAGTCACCGCCGTGCGCGCGACGAGGTCCCGGATGGCGTCGGCCGGACTGGTGGTCTCGTTGTGCGGGATCAACCGGTGACACAGGACCGGCTCCGCAAGGGCCTTGACGTCATCTGGCAGGACGTGGGAGCGACCGGCAACCAGCGCGCGAGCTTGTGCCATGCGGGTGAGTTGGAGGCCGGCACGTGGCGAGGCGCCCTGTGCGATGCCCGGGAGGACGCGACTGCCGGCCACCAGCCTGACGACGTAGTCGACCAGGTCCGGTGTTGCCGTGACCTGTCGCACGTCGGCCTGGAGTGCGGCCAGTTGATGGAGGTCCATCAGCGCACCAAGCCCGGAGATCGGGGTGGCACGGAGTTGGTCGGTGATGATCCGGGCCTCGTGGGCCGGCTCCGGATAGCCGATCGAGGTCGCGGCCGTGAACCGGTCCAGTTGGGCATCAGGGAGCGGGTACGTCCCCTGGTGTTCACTCGGGTTCTGGGTGGCGATGACGATGTGGGGTTGTGGCAGGGCACGGGTGACACCATCGGTGGACACCTGCCCCTCCTCCATGGCTTCCAGCAGCGCAGCCTGCGTGCGGGGCGACATGCGGTTCGCCTCGTCGACCAGCACGACGTTGGCGAACAGCGGACCGGGGATGAACTCGAACGAGCCGTCGCCATCCGCGCCGCCGGGCCGCCACACGGATGATCCGGTCAGGTCGGTCGGCAGCAGGTCGGGTGCGCCCTGCACACGGCTCTCCGTCGCGCCGACCGAGCGCGCCAACGCCCGTGCCAGCACGGTCTTGCCGACGCCCGGAACATCCTCGATGAGCAGATGGCCGCCGGCCAGCAGCGTCGTCACGGCAAGCTCGACCACCGGCTGCTTGCCGACGACGACCTGCTGGACGTGGTCGATCAAGGCTCGGCTGGGCGATGCGGTGCCGCTGGACTGCGAGGACGTGCTGGACTGAACCGGTGCGCTGACGCCAGGGTGCATGACGTCCAACATCGGCAGATCAGGCTGTTTCTTTATGGTCACGATCCCGTTCCGTCGCTGAACCGGGCCGCCAGTGCAGCGGCACTGCCCGAGCCCAGGACGAACGAGGCGATCTGGGTCCCTGTCGAGTCCGGGCTGACCACCACCAGGTCGACGGTGAACAGCAGCAGGATCGCCAGGATGGGGGCGCCCAGCGCGGCCAGTCGAGCGGCGGTCGCCCGACCCGCCAGACCAGCAAGGGTCAGACCGGCGACCGTTCCGGCCGCGGCCGAGAGGGGCACGATCACCGCCAGCAGGGCGAGGGCCGTGACGAGAGTGGCCGGCGGCTGCAGCATGGCCAGACCGGCGCTGACCAGCCCCGCGACCACCAGCCCGCCGGTGCCGGCCGCAACCACTCGACGAAACACGCGTGCCGTGTCGGGCTCAGGAGCCGGTGAAGGTCCCGGACCGCCGCTCGAGGAACGACTGGACCCCCTCAGCAGCATCGTTCGAAGTCATGATGCCGTGCAGGCTCTCCTGCATGTCGGCGACGGCGGCATCGATGCCGACGTCACGGGAGAGTCGGGCCTGGCGAAGTGTTGCCTGGACACCCAACGGCGCCATGGCGGCGATGGTCTCGGCGATCTGGGTGGCCCGCTCGTGTTGCTGGCCCACGGCCACGACGTCCTGGACCAGGCCGATCTCCTTGGCGGTGGTCGCACCGAACTCCTCGGCGGTCAGCAGGAACCGCATCGCGTTGCCCCACCCGAGGTGCCGGGCCGCACGGACGGTCGCGCCACCGAAGGGGACGATGCCACGAGCCACCTCGAGTTGGGCGAACCGCACGTCCTCGGCGGCAACGACGATGTCAGCCGCGAGGGCCAACTCGATCGACAGCGTGAAGGCGATGCCCTGCACAGCCAGCACGACGGGTTTGGGGCAGGCTGGCCCCCAGATGCCGTAGGGGTCGGTCAGCCCCTCCGGCGAGAACGGCTCTCCGGCGGCGATCGCAGGTGCGACGTCAGCTAGATCGAGCCCGGCGCTGAAGTGGTCACCCTCCGCGTAGACCACCCCGACGCGGAGCCCGTCGTCCGTCGCGAGCAGGTGGTATGCCTCAGCCAGCGCTGTGTTCATCGCCCGATCGAAGGCGTTTCGCTTCTCCGGTCGGGTGATGCCGATGTGGAGGACGTGGCCACGGACGTCGGTGGTGATGTTCTCTGCTGGCATCGCGCTCCCTGCTCGTCGGCGAGTGCTGCTCGTGTGGTGCTGATCGACCGGAGCCTAACGCCGCGACATCCGGTGCTGAGCCGAGTCCAAGGGAGTGTGCGTGCCCGGGACCTCCGTGCAATCCTGATGCGACCAACGGATGGCAGACGATGAGAACGACGAAGACCTGCGCGTGGCCAAGGCCCAGCAGGGCGACGTCCGCGCGTTCGAGTCGTTGGTCCGGGAGCACTACGGAGCCGTCTACGGCGTTGCCCGCGGCATCACCGGGCGCGACGGCGATGCCGAGGACGCCACCCAGGAGGCCTTCGTCAGGGCCTGGCGTGCGCTGCCGAACTTCCGCGGCGACAGCGCCTTCTCGACCTGGCTGCACCGCATCGCCACCAACGTCAGCCTCACGCTGGTCTCACGCCGCAAGGACAAGGCGAGCAGTGAGATCCCGGACCGGGCCTCGACCGCGACCTCACCGGAGTTCCGGTTGGAGGACCGACAGCGACTCACCGTGGTGCGCGAGACCATGAACGGCCTGCCTCCCGATGCGCGCGCTGCCTTCGTCCTCCGCGACGTCCAGGGCCTCTCCTATGACGAGATCGCCTCGACCCTGGACATCTCGCTCGCGGCCGTCAAGAGCAGGATCTACCGTGCGCGGCAGACGGTCGCAGAGGCGTTGAAGGCCTACGACCTGCAGGGGAGTGCGGTATGACCGCGGTGCCGTTCGACGGTGGGTCGACGGGTGCGGGCCACCTCGACGACGAGGTAGAGCGTGACCCCGACGGGCTGGCCAGCGAGACCCTGGCACTGGTCCGCGACGCCGCCGCGTTGCTGAGCGGTGCTGCGGTGCCGCGACCCGATGCGGTCGAGCAGGTCGTCAGCCGCCTGCAGGTCGAGGCTGTGGTCGGCGCGGTCCTCGGAACGGTCGGGGGGTCACTCGGCCGGGTCGCACGTGCGGCCCCCGACCTCCTGGGGCTGGTTGACCCCGCGCCCGGAGCGGCAGCAGACCGGGGGAACGACCGTGCGGTGGACGGCCTTTCGGCGAACAGCGATGATGCCGGGCCATGAGCGCCGTCCTCGCTGCCGTGGTCCCCGTGGTCGTCTGTGTCGCGGTCGCAATCTGCGCCTACGTGCTCGTCAAGCTGCTGGGCGGGCGCCTGCTGGACAACCAGGGCGAGGTCGACTCGCTGGCCCGCACGGCGTTCGTCGTCGTCACCGCGGTCGGTGTGCTGCTGGGGATCGGCCGTCTGGTGGGACGGGAGGCGACGGATCGGGGGCTCGAAGACGCGCTCTCGGGGATCGTCGGCGCCCTCCCCGGCCTCACGATCAGCTTCATCCTCGTCATCGGTGCCCTGCTCGTCGCTGCCGTCGTCCGCGCGGCCGTGCAGCGACTGGTCGGCGCTGTCCGGCCGGCGATCGCAACCGCTGCTGGGACGCTGGTGTACTGGTCGATCGTGATCCTGGTCGGCCTCATCGCCATCGAGCAGGCCGGGATCGACATCGCGGTGCTCCGCCAGATCCTGCTGCTGGTCCTGGCCGCGACCTTGGCCGCCGCCGCGCTGGGCGTGGGTCTCGGGATGCGCGAGTTGCTGTCCGCGGTCATCGCCGGCCGTCACGTCGACACCATGCTCCGCGTCGGGCAGTCGGTGACGATCGGCCGGGTCACGGGTGAGGTGCTGAAGGTCGGACACGTCTCCGTCGAGATCCGCGACGACACCGGCACCATCCACGACGTCCCGCACACGCACTTCCTGGAGGACGGGAGCGCACGCACCGAGGCCTCCTGAGCCCACCTGGGAGCCGAGTGGCACCTGACCGGCTGCGCCGCCAGGGTGTCGCCCGGCGGGGGCGTGTCACACGGCGTCGATAGACTGCTGATCCTCATGCCACAGCCCGCGGATGGCCGCTTTCAGATCGTCAGTGACTACGAACCTGCGGGCGATCAGCCGCGCGCGATCACGGCGATGGCGGACGCCCTGGCACGGGGTGAGTCCGACGTCTGCCTGCTGGGGGTGACCGGCTCCGGCAAGACGTTCACCATGGCCAACCTCATCGCCGAGGTGCAGCGGCCGACCCTGGTGATGGCACCGAACAAGACGCTGGCCGCCCAGTTGGCGGGCGAGTTCCGGGAGTTCTTCCCCCACAACGCGGTGGAGTACTTCGTCAGCTACTACGACTACTACCAACCCGAGGCCTACGTCCCGTCCTCCGACACCTACATCGAGAAGGACTCATCGATCAACGATGAGATCGAGCGGCTGCGACACGAGGCCACCATGGCGCTGATGACCCGACGGGACGTGCTGATCGTGGCCTCGGTGTCGTGCATCTACGGCTTGGGGTCGCCCGAGCAGTACGAGAAGTACCACCTGATGCTGTCAGAGGGTCAAGACATCGAGCTCGACGGGGTGATCCGCCGGCTGGTCGACCTGCAGTACGAGCGCAACGAGCTGAACTTCGTCCGCGGGAAGTTCCGGGTCCGCGGCGACACGCTGGAGATCTTCCCCTCCGACGGTGAGACGGCCTGGCGCCTGGAGTTCTTCGGCGACACCATCGACCGGATCACCCGGCTCGAGCCCATAACCGGTGAACTCATCGGCGAGTTCGAACGGGTCAACATCTTCCCCAACTCCCACTACATCACCGGCGGGGAGGGGCTCGCCACGGCGATCGGGACCATCGAGGCCGAGCTGGCGGAGCGGCTCGAGGTGCTCGAGGGCGAGAACAAGATGCTCGAGGCCCAGCGGTTGCGCATGCGGACCAACTACGACCTCGAGATGCTGCGGGAGATCGGGATCTGCTCCGGCATCGAGAACTACTCGCGGCACCTGGACGGTCGCAAGCCCGGTGAGACGCCCTACACGCTGATGGACTACTTCCCCGATGACTTCATGATCATCGCGGACGAGTCACACGTGACCATTCCGCAGGTGGGTGGTATGTACGAGGGCGACCGGTCCCGCAAGCTCACGCTGGTCGAGCACGGCTTCCGGTTGCCGAGTGCGCTGGACAATCGGCCGCTGACGTTCGAGGAGTTCCGGGGCAAGGCCGGTCAGACCGTCCACGTCTCCGCGACACCTGGGCCGTTCGAGAAGCGGGTGTGCCAGACCATCGTCGAGCAGGTCATCCGACCGACCGGGCTGGTCGACCCAGAGGTGGTGCTGCGGCCGACCAAGGGTCAGATCGACGACCTCATCGCCGAGATCCGCGAGCACGCCGAGCGGGACGAGCGGGTGCTCGTGACCACCCTGACGAAGAAGATGAGCGAGGACCTCACCGACTACCTGCTCGAAGCTGGATTGAAGGTCCGGTACCTGCACTCCGAGATCAACACCGTCGAGCGGGTGGAGATCCTGCGGGAACTGCGGCTGGGCCACTTCGACGCGCTGATCGGCATCAACCTGCTGCGTGAGGGGCTGGACCTTCCGGAGGTCGCGCTTGTGGCGATCCTCGACGCCGACAAGGAGGGGTTCCTCCGCTCGGAGACCTCACTGATCCAGACGATCGGTCGGGCCGCCCGCAACATCCACGGTCGGGTGGTCATGTACGCCGACAACATCACCGACTCGATGCGGAGCGCGATCAGCGAGACGAATCGTCGACGCCAACTCCAACAGCAGTTCAACGCCGAGAACGGGATCGACCCGCAGACGATCCGCAAGCGTGTCGGTGACATCATCCAGATGGCCCGCGCGGCCGAGGCCGGCATGCCCTATCAGACTGCAGAGTCGGGGAGTCGGGAGGGAGCCCCAGGCGACGTGCAGTTCCCCGACGTCAGCGACATGCCGGCTGACGAGTTGGGGCTGCTCATCCAGACCCTCACCGATGAGATGCACCAAGCGGCTGCCGAACTCAAGTTCGAGTACGCCGCGCGCCTTCGCGATGAGATCGGAGAGTTGAAGCGAGAGCTGCGTGGCATGGCCGCGGCGACGTAGGACGACGCGCCTGGGCGAACGACGTAGTAAAAAGGGCTCAGCTTTCACGCAAAGACGCCGATAGAGGGAGGGTATTCCGCCGCATGCTGCGGTCCAGCGTCAAGTACTGTGATTGCTGTTAACTACTGAGAACGTCCGATGAGGAGTCCCCGGATGCGTTCGTCTTTCCCCCTGTCAGTGCTGCTTGCCCTTGTGTTGTTGGTGAGCCTGCTTCCCGCCGCCGGAGCGACCCAATCATCAGAGGCCGCCGCGCCATCTGACGCCGGTGCCGTCGTGTCAGAGTCCTGGACGCCAGGTCAGCTCGACATCGACTGGGCCGCGTTCGCCCGCGAGAACCGCACCGAGTACGAGAGCAGCCAGTGGGCGGCCCTGGCTGACGGTCAGGACGCCGCAGCTGCCGCCGCTCGGTCGGCTCTGGTGGACAACTACACCGAGGCCACGGGTGCGGATGGGGGCCTGGACGAGGCAGGTGCCACGTTCAACGACCTCGAGACCCAGCGGTCCTCGGCCCTGGCGCAGCAGTACTACGATGAGTGCGACGACGGGACTAACCTGCCGGACGCCGGTCTGCAGGCCAGCCGCGAGAGCCTGTACCGCGGTGGCGGCGACACGACCGGTGGTGTCAGCTACAACCCCGGGCCGGCCGCGCCGCCGCCAGCGGTCGACCTGCGCAGCATCTTCATCGCACAGACCACGGATGACAATGGGCGGTTCGACCAGACCGGATTCCTCGTCTACGCCTGCCAGGAGTGGGCGACAGCGGCGCTCGGCTCCGGTGGTGTGACCTTCGGCCTCTACACCACCTTCGAAGACGGCGAGACCGAGTACCCGACGGTCCTCGGCGACTCCGAGTCCGGGCCCGACTTCGTCGTCTCGCTCTTCCCGGAGCCCTCCGTCCCCAACCGGCCGCTGCAGGTGCTGGCGGCCCGGACACCCTCACCCGATCCGGCCACCTGGACCTTGACCTACGCCGGCCCGGCGCAACGGATCGACGGCTTCGAGATCGACGGCGTCGTCCCCACCAGCGCGATCGGTGATTTCACGGCCGACTCCGGGTTCGCCTGGACCGTCGAGGTCGTCGACGCTCAGGAGAACAACCCGGGCCGCGACTGGTTCCCCGAGCGGAACTGGCAGCAGCGTGCCGGATCAGGCGAGGACGCCCAGCAGGGCACCCACATCCCGCAGTTCCCGGTGCCCGACTCCTGCGGTCTGCAGACCGAGGGCGGCCAGATCGCCTACCGGTTGACCCCTCAGCAGGTCACGCCCAACGACGACGGCTACCGCTTCCAGTGGTACCACGACCAGATGAACTCCCCGGAGGCCTGGTCGACGATCCGCGACTCCTCCAGCGGCGGCCGGGACCGGCCGGTGACCGTAGCCGTCGTGGACACCGGCATCGACGCGACGCGCTTCGACTTCCGCGACGGCGGATCCCGCATCGTGGGGGGTCTGGACGCGGTCTATGGCCTCGAGCTCGAGGGCGGTGACGCCGGCGGGGCCATCGGCCCGTTCATCGGTGCGGACTCCGTGCCGTACGAGACCTTCGGAGCCAGCCCACCTGCACGGAACTCCGACCGTGACCCCCACGGCACGGGTGTGGCCAGCCTGATCGGCGCCCGTGGCAACAACACCTTCGGCATCGCCGGCGTGGACTGGGGCGTCAACCTGATGCCAATCCGCGTCAACGACGTGAACGGCTGCATCGGCAACACCGTGGTCGCTGAGGGCATCAAGTGGGCCGTCGATCACGGCGCCGACGTCGTGCACGTCTCGCTGGGCGCGCCCGGCACCGAGGTCGTCACGACCGAGGGTGGCGAGGCCGACACCCCTGAGTGCAGCGACGGCATCGACAACGACCGCGACGGGACCGCCGACTTCCAGCCGGCCAACGGCGCCGAGCCCGACTTCGGCTGCGAGGACGCTGAGGACGGCTCAGAGGGCCTGTCCGCGCTCGACGGCGGCGACGGCGGCCTCGACACCACGCCAGCCTGCAGCGACGGTCGCGACAACAACGGCAACGACGAGATCGACCTCGACGACCCGTCGTGCACGAGCCCGGAGGACAACTTCGAGGGCAATGACGGTGAGAGCCAGAACTTCGACCCGCTGCGCGAGGTCATCGACTACGCCCTCGAGAAGGGTGTCCCCGTCGTGGCCGCTGCCGGCAACTTCGGCTCGGAGGACGACCCGATCGTCTACCCAGCCGCCTACCCCGGTGTCATCACCGTCGGTGCCACCGACCGCGACGCCGACCGTGCGTTCTACTCCTCGACCGGCCGCTGGCTGGACACCATCGCGCCCGGTGGGAACAACTCGCGAACCCTCGCCGGTGACATCGCCGTGCTGTGGGAGTTGGACCGGGTCCGCTCCGTCGCCGGGACCAGCTTCGCCGCACCACTCGTCACCGGGTCCATCTCTCTCTACATGGGACTGAACCCGCAGATCAGCCGCGACTTCGTCCGCGCACCCGACAACGCACCGTACCCACCGGACGTCAACCTGCCCGAGCCTGACGGCAGCTATCAACGCACCGTCGACGACGTGCGATTGGCCGTCCAGAACGCATCGATCGACCTCGCACCGGCCGGTCATGACGCGGCCAGTGGACACGGTCGCTTCGACCTGAACCGGATGCTCGACGTCGAACCCCGTGGTGGCCCCCTGGGCGATCCCGCCCGCGGGCTGCTGCCCCGGACCAACGTCGACTCGGTCGTCCAGGCCGCGGAGGGCCTGGCCGTCAGTCGACCGGAGATCTTCCCGGCGGCGGTCCTCGCCCGCGCCGACGTTGCCGTCGATGCGCTGGCGGGTGCGCCCCTGACCGCCAACGCGCCGCTGCTGGTGGCCCGCGGTGACAACGTGGCCCCCTCCACCATGGAGGTGCTGGCCGAGAAGGTCGAGCCCGGCGGCACGGTCTACGTGCTCGGTGGCGAGGCCGCGTTGGGCCCGCAGATCGACACGCAACTGAGCGACGCCGGCTACGACGTCGTGCGCTTGGCGGGTGACTCCCGCTACCAGACCGCGCTGGCCATCGCTGAGGAGGTTCGCCGGCTGACGCCGGAGACCGACACCGTGGCCATTGCCCGCGCCGATGGCGGGGACAACCCGACGGCGCAGTGGGCCGATGCCCTCTCCGGAGGTGCCTGGGCCGCAGCCACCGACACGCCGATCGTGATCACCGGTACCGACGCCCTGCACCCCGAGGTTGCTGCGGCCCTCGAGGCGTGGGGGACCACCAACACGGTCGTGTTCGGCGGGGAAGCGGCCGTGAGTGATGCGGTGGCGGCCCAACTGCCCAGCGCAACTCGAATCGCCGGTCCGGACCGTGCGAGCACTGCGGTTGCGGTTGCCAGCGAGCTCTGGGGCGGTGAGCAGGACGGGTACCTCGTCGCGAACGGCTACTTCGCCCGAGGCTGGGTCCACGGCCTTGCCGCGGCGGGCGTTGCCGCCGACACCAACTCACCACTGCTCTACACCGGATTCGACGACGTGCCACCGGCCACAGCCCAGCTGCTGGCGGAGTCGTGCGTCGCATCTGACGGCGTCCGCATCGCGGGCGGGGCGACGCTGGTCTCTGGCACTGCCGAGGCCGCGCTGATGGAGGCCACCACATGCTGAAGACCAGTTCCATGACGGCTCGCGCGACGATCGCCGCCGTTGCCGCTCTGCTCATGACGGCCGGACTGATGTCCGGCGTCAGTGGGGCCCAACAGAACGACGACAACATCGTCGTGATCGACGGCTCCACCCCCTCGAACCAGCAGATCACTGCCCGACTCAGCCGGCTGACGGTGAGCGAGGCCCGCACGGTCATCGTGGCCTCGTCCGACAATCGGTCCTACGCGGACTCGTTGGCATCGGCCGGGTTGCAGGACCTCGGTCCGCTGCTGGTCCTGGATGACATCCCCGCGGGCCGGCCCATTCCGGACGCGGTCGCGACCGAACTGCTCCGCCTTGACGTCGAGCGGGTGCTCGTGCTCGGTGGGGAAGCCGCCGTGAGCCAGTCCACGGTGGACGCGCTCGAGGCCGCTGGGTATCCGACACAGCGGATCGCCGGCCCGAGCCGGATCGAGACCGCCGTCGAGGTGGCCCGAGTGGGCGCACCCAGTGCCGAGACCGCCCTCATCGTGCGGGCATTCGGGTCTGATGAGGCCACCGATCCCACGCAAGGATGGGTCGACGCCCTGAGCAGTGGCCCACTGGCCTTGGAGCAGGGGGCCCCGATTCTGCTGACGCAGCAGGAGACGCTGACGGGCGCAACTGCCGCGTACCTTCAGGAGTCCCAGATCACGGATGTGATCATCATCGGTGGGACCGCAGCGGTGTCGAGCACGGTTGAAACGCAACTGCTGAGTCTCGGTTACGGCGTGTTCCGCATCGCGGGCACCGACAGGGTCGACACGGCACTGCAGATCAACGCGGCACGGGGAGTCCTGGACGCCCCGCAACGCAGCATCATCGTCGACGGATTCGCCGACAATGGCTGGGTTGGTGGCTTCGCCAGCGCACGGCATGCGGTCGAGACCCGCGGCGCCATCCTGCCGGCGCAGGGTGACCAGCTTCCGCCCGCCGTGGCCGCGCTGATCCAGAACAACCCGGTCTACGAGGCCCGCCCAATCACCTGCGTCGTGCCTCTTCCGGCGTGTCAGGAGATCGATCCCGACATCGCGCCCGAGCCGACGGACACCCCCACGGACACTCCGACCACGGGCCCGACCGAGCCGCCCGAACCCGTCACGGATGCCGTCCAGCTGAGCTCGATCCCTGCGGAGGGATCGGTGATCGAGCCTTTCGTCAACCTGAACCTCGAGGCCATCACGGAGGGCGCGCAGGACACCTGCGAGAACGACCGTGGTCTGGACCCTGACAGCGAGGAGTACGCGGAGTGCGTCGACGAGATCGTCGATGAGATCCTCCGTGCCCCGCTGCCGCCGATCGACGGGACTCCTGCCTTCGTGGCGTTGGAGCTCAGGCTGAACGACCCGCTCGTCGAGTTGCAGAACTCCGTGGAACTGTCCGGCGACTGCATCACCGGCGGTTCGTTCGCCATCCCCCAGAGCTTCGTCCGAACAGGAATCCTCGACACACGACCGAGCTACTACCTGGGACAGCAGAACGCTCCCGAGCCGATCCAGCCAGACATCGAAGAGCCGGTGCTGATGGAGGATCCGTCCGGGGTGTGCCGCATCACCGTCGTCTCACCGCTGGTGGTCAACGACGCCGAGGACGAGGGCGTGGATTTCGAGGAGAGCATCGAGTTCCAACTTGACTCCTACCTGGCCAACTACCGAATCGCGACCATCCCCAATGCACCCACGAACCAGGTGATCTTCGAGAACGACTCCTGGGGTCTTGACCAACGCGTGAACTGGGACTTCGGGGACGGCAACTTCTTCCCCGACGAGACCGGCTCTGTGGAGACTGAGCGGTACGACCGCTTCGTCCACACCTACGACGCCCCAGGCGAGTACGAGGTCACGATGACGTTGACCACGGCCTCCCGAGGCGATGACGGCCAACCGAACCAGACGTCCATCTCCCGCATCGTGGAAGTCGAGTAAGCCCATGAACCGCCCCAAGCACTCCCTGCCCGCCCGCCTCCGCTCCGCTGTCCTGATGGCAGTCGTCGGCCTGTTGGCCACGGCCTGCGTCTCGTCCGAGCCGCCGGCCACCGACGCCGCCCCCGTCGTCCTCCCGGTCGTCACCACGCAACCGGCGATGCCGCCGGAGGAGACGACCGAGGCTGACATCCAGGCCATCGAGGACTACTGGGATGCCCGCAACGCGGCGTTTGCCGCTGGTGCGGAGGCCGGCCTGGCCTTCGTGGTGGCGAACAACCATCCGTTGCTCACCTACACGGTGGATGACTGCCGTGAGGCGTGGTTCGACGGTGAGATCCCGGTCGGCTTCTCGGAGTCCAACGAGCTCGTCGAGGGCTCGATCGAGTCCGACACCGGCTGGACGATGGTCAGTGGGCCGCTTGCCGGCCGGGATCTCGGCCAGGGCCTGAAGACCATGGTGGTGTCCTTCACCTACGACGGACAGCTGCTCCGTGTCGCCGACCGCGTCGCGAACGTCCACCTGCAGGTGAACGGCGACGACGTCCGCCACTTCCTCCTCTGCGAGGACGCGGAGATCATCGTGGCCTCCGCAGCCACCACGCAGACCGCAGCGACCCCGGTCGGGACGACGCCAACCGCGACGACCACGACCCCGACGCCCACGACACAGCCCTCGCCCACGGCAGCCCCGGTGACGCCGACGACCCCGGCGACGCTTCCGCCGATCACGGCGACCCCCGGCACCGGTGGCGGCAGCGGCGGCGGGGGGACCCCCGATCCTGATCCGACGCCCACCGAGGAGTGCATCGAGTCCAACAGCCTATTCGCACCGAGCGACGGCGGGCCAGGGGCATCGGCAGGCGACTACGAGCTGGGCGTGCCGTGCACCGATATCGACAACACGATCGGCCAGGATGGCGGCACGTCGGAGCCCGAGCTCGGACCGTAATCACCCGCTGGTCACGTGGTGCCTATTCCACTGTGAGTGCAGACGAAGGGGCGAGCCGGATGGCTCGCCCCTTCGCCGTCGTCGCTCCTAGGCCGACTGCAGCCGGTCGGCGTCGATCGCGAACAGGTCGTCCGCACCGGCCGTGGTCGCGTCCAGCAGGCCGTGCACCGTGGGGAGGATGTTGTCGCAGTAGAAGCGGGCCGTCGTCAGCTTGTCCGCGTAGAACGGGTCCTCCTCGCCCGCCTCGATCTTGGCCTGCGCCGCCTTGGCGCCGACGGCCAGGAGGTACCCGGCGACGGTGGTCGCGAACATCCGCAGGAAGGGGGTCGCGCCGCCGAAGGACGCGGAGAAGTCGGTGCGGTTGGCCATCAGCCACGTCGTGGCTTCTTCAACCGTGTCAAGCGCCTTGACGAGCTGAGAGCCCATGGCTCCATAGGCCTCGTCATCCAGGCTCTCGGCGACTTCGCGCATCTCGGCCATGAACCCCTTGACGTAGGCGCCGCCGTCCATGGGCAGCTTCCGACCCAGGAGGTCCATAGCCTGGATCCCGTTGGTTCCCTCATAGATCGGTGCGATACGGGCGTCACGGAAGTGACGGGCAACACCGGTCTCCTCCACGTATCCCATGCCGCCGAAGACCTGTATGGCGATGGACGTCAACTCCACGCCGAGGTCGGTCGACCACGCCTTGCTGAGCGGGGTCAGCAGGTCGGCCATCTTCCGTTCGTACTCGGCCTTCGCCTCGTCGGGGGAGTGGTGGGCGTGGTCCAGCGCGGCAGCGTTGCGGTAGGTCAGCGCCCGCATGGCCTCGATCTGGGAGCGCATGGTGAGCAGCATCCGACGGACGTCCGGGTGGGCCACGATGCGGGACTGACCCTTCTCGGTGTCCTCGTCGCCGGGCGCGAGTCCCTGCCGCCGTTCGATGGCGTAGTCCACGGCCATCTGGTACGCCCGGTCGGAGATCGCGAGGCCCTGCACGCCCACGCCGAGCCGGGCGTCGTTCATCATCGTGAACATCTGCCGCATGCCCTGGTTGGGCCCGCCGACCATGTAGCCGACGGCGTTGTCGTACTCCATCACGCAGGTGGGGGAGGCGTTGATGCCCAGCTTGTCCTCGACGCCGACGACCTGGACCGCGTTGCGGTCGCCCAACGAGCCGTCGTCGTTGACCAGGAACTTGGGGACCAGGAACAGCGAGATGCCCTTGGTGCCGACCGGCGCGTCCGGCAGTCGGGCCAGGACCAGATGGCAGATGTTCTCGGTCAGGTCGTGTTCGCCCCAGGTGATCCAGATCTTGGTGCCGGTGACCGCGTAGGTGCCGTCGTCATTCGGGACGGCCTTGGTGGTCAGGGCGCCGACGTCGGAGCCGGCCTGTGGCTCGGAGAGGTTCATCGTGCCCGACCACTCACCGGTGACCATCTTCGGCAGGAAGGTCTGCTGCAGGTAGTCGTCACCGTGTTCGAGCAGGTCGACCACGGCACCCGTCGTCAGCAGCGGGTTGAGGCTCCAGGCCATGTTGGCGGCAGTGATCATCTCCTTGGCCGCCGTCGCGACCGCGGTCGGGAAGTTGCCACCGCCGAACTCCTCGGGGAACTGCAGCGCACCCCAGCCCGACTGCACGTAGGAGTCATAGGCCCCCTTGAACGACTCAGGGGTGGTGACGCCGCCGTCGACCATGCGGGAGTGCTGGATGTCGCCGTCCTCGTTGGTCGGCGCGACCACCTCTGAGCAGAAGCGGCCGCACTCGCGCAGGATCCCCTCCACCAGGTCGGACTCGGCGTGAGCGAAGGCATCGATCTGGGCGATCTCGTCGAGGCCGGCCACGTGTTCGAGGGTGAACATCATGTCTTTGACAGGGGCGCGATAGCTCATGGGTCTGAACTCTTCCAAGGATCTCGGGGTCCCCGCGAATGTACCCCGGGGCCAGGTCCGGAGAACAAACTGCGGCGGCCCTGTCAGCGGTCCAGGAAGTCGGCTATCTCTGCGATGACGTCGGCCCGTCGGAGGATGAGGTGATGGCCGTACCGGGAGGTCTCGATCAGCGTTGCGTCGACCCACGCCGCCGCGAGCGCCCGGACCTCGACGATCGGGACCGCCTCGTCGTCGACGTCATGGATGAGGAGTGCGTCGACTTGGAGATCGGCTGTTGCGCGGTAGGCGTTGGTCCAGGCGTACACATCCCCTGGGAACCGGCTCCGTCCGTCGGCCTCGAACGTGGCCCGCTCCTCGGCGGTGGCCTCGACTCGGTCGAGGAAGCGATCCACGGACTCTCGCAGCCTGGGCAGCATGCCGACGCCCACGAACCGATCGGCGTGGGCGCCATCGCGCATCGCCATCAGGGCGGCCAGCGCACCACCGGAGTGGCCGACGATGGCGTGCAGCGGATGGGCGGCCGCGATGGCGCCGATGACCTGGGCGAAGTCCCCGAACGTCGCCGTCCCATCGGCGTGGAACGGGGGCGTCCGACCGTGTCCGGGTAGGTCGGGGAGGATGACCCGTATGCCGGCGTCGACGAGGGCGGCCACGATGAACCCCAGCTGATCGGATCCGCCGGACCAGCCGTGTGCGGCCAGGACGGTCCGGCCGGCTTCCACCGTCCGCCCAGCACCGATGGTTCGGACACGGACCATGTGATCGCCCACATGCAGAACCGATTCATCGGCCCCTTCCAGCTGCCGGGACTCCCGAACGCGCCTGGGTGGATCGACCGGGGTGAGGTACTGCGTCAGCAGGTCACGCACTCCTGCCCCGCCATGATGGCCGGGCGTCAGGAGCCAGCCCCTGTTGGCTTGGCGACCACGGTGAGCAGTTCGTAGCTGGCGCACTCCTCGCCCCGTTGGTTGGAGATCCGAGTGTCCCAGCGGACCTCTCCGTACGGCTGGTCGGTCCGGGGGGACTTCTGCTTGCAGGTCAGCGTGACCGTCATCTCATCTCCCGGGTAGAACGGCACGCCGAAGTGGAGGTCGTTCAGGCCCTGGTTGGCCAGCAGGGGCCCCTTGGGCGCGTGGACGAACATGCCGGCCGCCCAGCTGAGGAGCAGGTAGCCGTGGGCAACCCGACCCTCGAAGAACGGGTGGTCGGCCACCGCATCCGCGTCCATGTGGGCGTAGAAGTGGTCGCCGGTCGAGTGGGCGAAGGCCTCGATGTCCGCCAAGGTCACCTCGCGAGGGCCGATCGTGACCTGATCGCCGATCTGGACGGACTCCAGATCCATGGCCATCGGGTGCACCTCGGGGGAGCGGGCCTCAGCGCCCGGCAGCCAGGTGCCCGTCGCCGCCGTGATCAGCGCCGGTGGGCCCTGCAGCGCCGTGCGCTGCATGAAGTGGAAGATCCCGCGGACCCCACCGAGTTCCTCACCGCCGCCGGCACGACCCGGGCCACCGTGGACCATCGTCGGCATGGGCGTGCCGTGGCCGGATTGGCTCTTCGCCACGCTGGCATCGACCATGTGGATGCGCCCGTGGTGGGCAGCGGCCCCACCGACGACGGCCGCGGCAACCGACCGGTCGGTCGTGAACAGCGAGCCGACCAGACTTCCGTCCCCGGCGGCGGCCAACGCCACCGCCTCGTCCACGTCCTCGTACCCGATGATGGTCGTGACCGGACCGAACGCCTCGACGGTGTGGAGTGGCTCGGCCCACGGATCGGCGGCTCGCAGGACGGTTGGGGCGAGGAACCCGGCCTGGTCCACGTCGCCCTGCAGCGAGGGGCTCTCGGGATCGCCGGTCAGCACCTCGGCATGGGTCGACAGGGCCTCCACCGCCTCCAGCACGGCCTGACGCTGGGCTGTGGTCACCAGTGGGCCGACCGTGGTGGTCTGGTCCCGCGGGTCACCGACGACCGTGTCGCCCAACCGGTCGAGCAGCGCCTCGGCGACCGCATCGCCGAGGGCGTCCGGCACGATGACGCGACGGATGCAGGTGCAGCGCTGGCCGGCCTTGGCGGTGATCTCGCCGACGACCTCGGCGCAGAACAGCTCGAACTCGGGGGTTCCGGGACCGGCGTCAGGGCCGAGGATCGCGCAGTTGAGCGAGTCCTGCTCGGCGTTGAACGTCGCGCCGCTGGCCAGGAGCGACGGGTGGGCCTTCAGCGTGCGGGCTGTGGCGGCCGACCCGGTGAAGGCGACCACGTCCTGGCTGGTCACGTGATCGAGTAGGTCGCCGGGTTCCCCGACAACGAGTTGGATGGCTCCGTCGGGCAGGTGGCCGGCCTTGATGATCCGCCGCACCACGGCCTCGGTCAGCTGGGCCGTCTGCGGTGCCGGCTTGACGACCGAGGGCATGCCGGCGATGAGCGCCGGGGCGAGCTTCTCAAGCATCCCCCACACCGGGAAGTTGTAGGCGTTGATCTGCACCACCACACCCTGTCGGGGTGTGTAGACGTGCTGCCCGACGAAGGACCCGTCGCGGCTGAGCTGGACCGGCGGGCCGTCGTGGATGACGTGACCGTTGGGCAGGGCCTGCCGGGCGGCGGAGGAGAGCGCTCGAGCGGTGAGGAACCCGCCCTCGACGTCGTACTGGCGGTCGGCCGTGGTCGCGCCCGTGGACCAGGACAACTCGGCGAAGTCCTCACGGCGGGCCATCAGGTCCTGTGCCATCAGCTTGACGGCCACGGCACGCTCGTGGACGGTCATGGCGCGCAGGGCGGCCCCGCCGACGGTCCGCCCGTGGTCCAAGATGCTGCCGAAGTCGAGGCCATCGGAGGAGGCAACCGCGACCGGGGTGCCGGTGGCGGCGTCGCGCATCAGGGTCTGCTCGCCGTCGCCGGTGACCCAGCGACCTTCGACGTAGCTCTGCAGGGTCAGCACGGCTCTTCTCCTGATGGTCGCGGACGGGCCCGGTGAGGGGCGGGCCGGGTGGAGGGGCGCATCATAGTCGTGGTGCCAGGCGTGCTCGTGGTGTGCGTACGACGCAGAGCCCGTGCAACTCCTCCAGTAGATGCGCAGGAGACGCACCGCTGGCCACAGAGGACGTCGTATTCCTAGGATGTTGGTCGGCCGATTCCCGTCACACGACATCTGGACCCCCGATGAACGACCTCACCCCGGACCCCGACACCCTGGATCCCATCGAACGGGCGTCCACGGCCGAGCTGCGCGAGCTCCAACTCGAACGTCTGCAGTCGACGCTTGCGCACGTCTACGCCAACGTGCCGCACTACACCCGGGCGTTCGACGAGGTGGGCGTCCGTCCGGAGGACTGCCGGACGCTCGGCGACCTGTCCCGCTTCCCCTTCACCGTCAAGACCGATCTGCGCGACAACTACCCCTTCGGCATGTTCGCCGTCCCAAGCGATCAGGTCTCCAGGATCCACGCCTCGTCGGGCACCACCGGGAAGGCCACCGTGGTCGGCTACACCGCCGAGGACATCGACATGTGGGCCGACGTGGTGGCCCGGTCGCTCCGTGCAGCTGGGGTCAGGCCCGGCATGCGCGTCCACGTCGCGTACGGGTACGGGTTGTTCACCGGTGGACTTGGTGTCCACTACGGCGCCGAGCGGCTGGGTTGCACCGTCATCCCCGTGAGCGGGGGCATGACCGAGCGGCAGATCCAGCTGATCCAGGACTTCGAGCCCGAGGTCATCCTGGTCACGCCGTCCTACATGCTGGCACTGATCGACGAGATGCGCCGGCAGGGCGTGGACCCGGCGTCGACCAGCCTGCAGGTCGGGATCTTCGGCGCCGAGCCGTGGACGGAGGCGGTGCGCCAGGAGGTCGAGGACACCGTCGACATGCATGCGGTCGACATCTACGGGCTGTCGGAGGTGATCGGGCCTGGTGTGTCCCAGGAGTGCGTCGACACCAAGGACGGTCTGCACATCTGGGAGGACCACTTCTATCCGGAGATCATCGACCCCGAGACCGGCCAGGTGCTACCGGACGGCGAGGAGGGGGAGTTGGTCTTCACCTCATTGACCAAGCAGGCCATGCCGATCATCCGCTACCGAACCCGCGACCTCACACGGCTGCTGCCCGGGACTGCCCGGCCGTCGATGCGACGGATGGAGAAGGTCACGGGCCGCAGCGACGACATGATCATCCTCCGAGGTGTAAACGTCTTCCCCAGCCAGATCGAGGAGCTGCTCCTCGACATCGACGCTCTCTCCCCGCACTTCCAGTGCGTGCTGACCAAGCCGGACCGGATGGATGTGCTGACGGTCATGACCGAGTCCCGGGAGACGCTCTCGCCGGAGGCGGCCCGGGCGGTCGCCGGTCGGTTGGCCTCCACGGTCAAGCAACGAGTCGGCGTCACGGTGGAGGTCGAGGTCAAGGATCCGGGCGGTCTCCCCCGGTCGATGGGCAAGGCGCAGCGACTGATCGACAACCGGCACTGACCGACCCGCCCGGCGTGGCGCCGACGCTGGGCTGACCTCGCGTTCGGAACCGAAGCGTCGGCGGATGCAGGCGATTACCCGACCCGCTGGACGGGTCTGCCTCGTTTTGGGATGCCAGACACGGTGATGCTGGGAGTACGGCTCAGCCATTGCTCCGACGCCGAAGGGGGCCGGCACGAGCCTGCTCCGAACAACCCATCCCCCACACGAAGGACACCCCTCATGCGATCCCCACTCAAGTTGCGCGGCCTTGCGCTGCTCTTCGTCTTCGCCCTCTTCGCCGGTGCTTGCGCCGCCGAGGACGACGCGTCTGACGCCGAGCCAACTGACGAGGCCATGGAAGAGACCGAAGCCATGGACGACGGTGCCATGGAAGAGACCGAGGCCATGGACGACGGTGCCATGGAAGAGACCGAAGCGGCGGTCACCGACTCCGCAGAGGCGTGTGACGCTGACGCCATCCTCGCAGCCGTCGAAGGCGGTGCCGAGGAGGGCACGGTTGCCGGTATGACCGACGACCCGGTCGCCACGGCCGCGTCCAACAACCCCGTGTTGACCACGCTGACCACCGCGGTCGGAGCAGCTGGACTGGGTGACACCCTGAACTCCGCTGACGCACTGACTGTCTTCGCACCGACGGACTGCGCCTTCGCTGAATTCGATCAGGAGACGCTCGAGGCTGCACTGGCCGATCCGGCCGGCCTCCTGACCTCCGTCTTGGGCTACCACGTGATCCCCGGCGAACAGGTCGGGTCCGAGAACATCGCTGGTGAGTACACCACCTTCACCGAGGAGGCCCTGACGGTCGAGGGCACCACCGTCGCCGGTCAGGCCGAGATCGTCGTCCCCGACATCCAGACGGCGAACGCCACCGTGCACCTGATCGACACCGTCCTGGTGCCTCCGAGCGTCGCGGGTGAGTAGCTGACCCGGACTCCAGAGGTCCAACTCCCTGAGGACCTCGCAAACGGCCATCCCACTCTCCGGAGGGATGGCCGTTGGTGTGTGGCAGGCGATCACCTCGTGCCAGACTTGTGGCGGTGAGCCCCGAATCGACCTGCTGGATGATCCGCCTGCCGCGCCGCGGCTCCCACGCTCGCGACTTCGTCGCCGAAGGAATGGTCAGCTTCGGCTGGGATGCCGATCTGACCGGCGACCTCTCGGCGCGCTCGGACGCGCAGGTGTACCTGGATCTCGAGGCTGCGGGACTTGCCAAGCCGGAGGACCAGATCAAGGACCTGCGCATGTTCGCCGACCGCATGTCGGCCGGTGACACGGTCGTGGTCCTCGACCACACTGCCGGTGATCTGCTGTTCGGGGAGATCACCGGTCCATATCGCTATGCCCCGGCGGGTGGCTCACATCACCAACAACGTCCGACGCGGTGGTTCGGTCGTCTGGCCAGCGACCAAGCCGACCAACTCCTGGTCGCTGCGATGACCAAGGGTCGCCACCGCATTCGCAAGCTTCCCGAGCAGACGCGCTGGCAGCGCCTGGCCGGTGAGGTCGACGACCTCCTCGGGCGGCCGGCCACCGACGTTCCCAGCCGATCCCGTACCGCGACGGTTCGGCGGCGAGCCACCTCCCGGGCCTCCAGCGCACCGAAGAAGACGGTGGTGCCCGACCGCCTGTGCCCCTCCTGCGGCCTGTTGCGCGCGCCGTCGCTGTTCCCCGACGGCGACGAGTACTGCCGGGACTGCGCCTAGATCACTTCGACTTGCTTGCCCAGCGGGTGGTGACCTGCGAGGGTCTGCCCGGATTCGCCGGAGAAGCCGCAGCGCGCAGTCCGGCCACACATCCACGCGGAAGCGAGACTCCATGACACGCCGTTCCATCCTGTTCCTCATCGTCGCCGGGGTGTTCCTGGTCGCCGCACCCGGTGCGATCGCGGAGCTCACCGAACTCTCCCAAGGGGTCAGCCAGGGGTCGGGGCTCTCCCAGTTCCACCAGTACACCCACATCCAGGCTTCGATGTCGCAGCGCGATGTGCAGTCGATGCCGGCCGCCAACTGCGTCGAGGGTGAGGCGACCGTGACGGTGGACACGGCGACGGAGGTGTTCGCCTGCAACAACGTGGACCTGCTGGGCCACGTCTCGCCTGGCGACCTCGGATTCTCCTTCGTCAACGACATCTGGGGCTGGACGGACGGTGAGACGGGGAAGGACTACGCGTTGATCGGAGGGATCGAGGGCACGACGTTCGTCGACTTCAGCGATCCGACAGCTCCTGTCGTGCTGGGCCAGCTTCCGACGGCCACGGCCACCAACTCGCCGTTCTGGCGCGACATCAAGGTCTACGCCGATCACGCATTCGTGGTGTCGGAGGACCTCGGTCACGGGATGCAGGTGTTCGACCTGACTCAGCTGCGGGACGTCGATCCAGCTGCTGCGCCGGTCACGTTCACCGAGACCGCGTTGTACACCGGCACCTCCAGCGAGCCCGTCGGCAGCTCCCACAACATCGCCATCAACACCGATTCCGGGTTTGCCTACATCGTCGGAACGCGCTCGTGTGGTGACGACGGGGCGATCGAGAACGCACCGGAGAGCAACGGCGGCTTGCACATGGTCGACATCTCCGACCCCGCCAACCCGACGTTCGCTGGCTGTGCTGGAGCACAGGGGTACGTCCACGACACCCAGTGCGTCATCTACGACGGTCCGGACAGTGACTACACCGGCCGCGAGATCTGCCTCAACTCGACCGCTGTGGAGGGGGACATCGGTCCGATGCCGTCCTTGTTCGCAGCCGAGGAGCGGATCAACACGCTGTCAATCGTGGACGTCACCGACAAGTCGAATCCGCTCATCCTGTCCAACGTCGAGTACGACCTCGAGGGGTACAGCCACCAGGGATGGTTGACCCAGGATCATGCCCACTTCCTCCACGGCGACGAGCTCGATGAGATCGTGGAATCCAACACCGATGGGTCGAACCAGACGGTGACGCGCATCTGGGACGTCAGCGATCTGGACGCCCCTGTGCTGGTCGAGGCCGTCGAGCTCGGCCACGTCGGCATCGACCACAACATGTACGTCGAGGGTCGTTACATGACCCAGTCGAACTACACCAACGGACTTCGGGTCCAGGACCTCGTGGGCGTCGCAGATGGCGAGCTGACGGAAGTCGGGTTCTTCGACATGTTCCCCGAGGACGACGGCCGTGACCCCGACGGCGTGGTCACGACCGATGACTTCCCCGGTACCTGGAGCAACTGGCCCTACGCCGCCCAGCCTGGCGTGGTCGCGGTCTCATCGATCGACCGCGGCCTGTTCATCCTGCGGCCCATCGCCGTCGACGCAGGCGGTCCGTACGCCGGTGACGTCGGTGACCAGATCACCCTGGATGCTTCGGGCTCCATGGACGCGGAGGCGCTGAATCTGACCTGGGACATCGATGGCGACGGTGAGTACGACGATGCAACCGGCATCAACCCGACCATCGACACCAGCAACCTCCCGCCTGGCGACAGCACCGTCTTCGTGCGGGGAAGCTACGACGACGGCAGCGCCGCCGTCGACTCGGCACCGCTGACCCTGAACGCCGGCGAGCCCTCGGGCCCCGGGGACCCCTCCGACCCCGGACCTGATGAGCCCACCACAACCGTCCTGCCTTCCCAGGAGGAGTCACCGGACCGGTCCATCGTCTGGTCGGAGTTGGCCTTCCCTGACGGCGGTGCCGACGTGGTCCTGATCGGCCGCGATGACCTGTTCGCCGACTCGCTCGCGTCGGGCGGGGCCCAGGGCACCCTGAACGCCCCGCTGCTGCTGACCGGGACCGAGGGTCTGGACGCAGACGTGGCAGCGGAGATCGAACGACTCGGCGCTTCCCGCGCGATCATCCTGGGTGGGGAGGTGGCCCTGTCCGCGCAGGTGGCGACCGATCTCGCTGCTGTGGTCGACACCGTCGACCGAGTTGAGGGCCCGACCCGTCTCGAGACGGCAGTCGACCTTGCGGACGAGATCACCGAGGACACACCAACCGACACCGTGATGCTCGCCCGGGCCTACCCGAGCGACGGTGACGGCGACCCGACGCAGGCGTTCGCCGATTCGTTGGCTGCCGGTGGGTGGGCTGCCGAGGCGACGATCCCGGTTCTGCTGACCCAGACCGACGTGCTCAGCGCGCCGACATCGGCGTGGCTGGGGGCACACGGCGTCACCAATGTCGTCGTCATCGGTGGCGAGGCGGCGATCAGTGCCGACGTGGTCAGCTCCTTGGAGAGCGCTGGCATCACCGTGACGAGGACCGAAGGGCCCAACCGCGCCGGGACCGCCACGGCGATCGCAGCTGCACGAGGTGCTGACACTGCTGCAGACGCGGCAGCGAACATCCTCGTTGACGGGGCCGCTGAGTTCGGTTGGACGGATGCCTTCCCGGCAGCGCTGTACGCCAGCCAGGAACTGCGGCCGATCGTGCTCACCGCTGACGACGTGATCCCGCCCGAGACCACGGTCTACCTGACGGACGGAGGGACTGACCTGGTCTGCGGCACCCTGACATCGACTACGGCCTGCACGGCCGCCGGTGTCCTGCTCGGCATCGACTGATCCGCCCAGCACCAGGCGGCGGCGATCACCTCGACCTCGACCCGCCAGGTCGGGTCCAGCGTGGTCACCACCACCGCCGTGGTCGGGACGAGTCGCCCGCGCAGGGCCCGGACGCGTGCCGCAGCGTTGCGCTCCGCATCCTCCGGCGTGGTCAGGTAGGACGTCACCCGAACGACGTTGTCCAAGGACATGTCGCGGCGCTCAGGATCCGGGCGATGTTCGACCAGACCAAGCGCAGTTGCTCGTCGAGGTCGGCGGGTGCCTCCCCGTTCGGATGCAGCCCCATGGTCCCCGCGACGTAGACGGTGCGGTTGGGGGCGCTCACCTCCACCGCGTGGGACCAGATTGACCGTGAAATCGTCCGCTGCTGGACGAGCGACAGCCGGGTGACGGCGACGCAGCTTGCCGATCACCTCCCGCTCAGTGTCTCCGCGACGACCGAACGTCTCCGACGCCTGAGAGCCTCAGGGCTGATCCGTCGGTTCACAGTCGAGTTGGATCCCAGCGCAGTCGGTCGACCGATTCTCGTGTTCGTCGACATGCGGTTGCGCCGCGGTGTCTCCAAGGCAGAGGCCGATGCGGCGCTCCTCGACGTGCAATCGATCTTGGACGCAGTTCATGTCACCGGGCGCCCCATGACTACGAGCTGCGAGTCGCGGCGGCAGACATCGCCGACCTCGACCGGACACTGGCACAGCTCGTCGAGGACGTGGGCGCTGAGGAGACGATGACGCGGGTGGTGCTCCGTCAGCTCGACGGGTTTCCGCGCCCGCCCTCGCTCGACCTGCCGTGAACAGCAAACGGGCCCGCCAGGTGGCGGGCCCGTCTGTGCAGGGCGACCTGCTAGGAGTCAATTCCCAGCAGATCGGCGGCGGCCTCACAAGCGGCCTCGGTCGTCAAGCTCGCGCAGACCAAGGGGGTGCCACCGTCCGTGAGATAGGTCTCCGTCTCGGGGGGCACGGTGTCTCCCGAGACCAGGACGATGGGTGTCAGCTGCTGGCTCGCGAACAGGGCTGCCGGGAAGGCGTCCGCCCAGGCATCTGCGTTCGCGCCGTCGACCAACAGCGACGAGTCAGCGTCGGCTGCGGTTGCTGCGCCTCTCGCGGCTGCGATCGACACTGCTGTCTCAGCACGACTCTCGCCGCCGACCCGGGTCACGGTGATGCCCAGATCCTCTAGGTCGGTCACGACCTCGTCACTGATGGCCAGGTTGCCACCGATGACGACGACGTTGGCGATGTCGTTCGACTCGAGCCACTCCGAGGTGGAGGTGCTGAGCACGTCGGTCTGGGTCAGCAGAAGCGGCAGTTGCACGTCCGCGGCGTGCGCACCCGCGGCCAGCGCGTCGGCGAAGGCCTGGGTCGGCTCGCCATCGTCAGCCGGGTACGCACGGGCCAGGATGGCCGTGTCGCTGCTCGTGTCGACCAACTCGTCGGCCACCGCAACCGCGGTCTCGAGCCTCGTCGGGCCTTCGACGCGGTCAACGGTGTCGACCACATCCTCCAGATCGTCGGCGACCTCTTCGGACAGGGCGTCCACACCACCCAGCAGGATGGCCCGCTCAGCACCGAGACGTTCGATCTCGTCCGCGACGCGGTCGTCAAGGCCTTCGCCGGGTGTCAGCAGCAGCGGTGCGCCCAGGACACCCTGTGCGCCTCCAGAGGACAGGGAGTCGGCGAAGAGGTTGTCGCGGCCGATCAGGACGGTGTCAGTTGACGTGTCGTCCTCTTGAGCGAAGCGGCCATCGGTGTCGGTCGGGGTGTCGCTGTCCGGCGGGAAGACCAGCTGGGAGAGCTCGATGGACCGAGCGACGTTGTCGTCGGCTTCGAGCTCGGTGACCGACGCTTGGTCGCCTGCCTGGAGTGTGACGGTTGCTGATGCCGGGTCGCCCGGGATGTAGTCGTCGCCAGCGATGACGGTCAGTTCGACCGTGCCGTCCTCTTCGATGGCGTCAAGAACCTCGATCGGCAAGGACGCCTCGGTCTCGCCGGCGTCGAAGGTGATCGTGCCGGTCGGCTCCACGTAGTCCTCACCGATGGCAGCGGTGCCACCCAGTTGGTACTCGACGGTCAGCGCCTCGATCGCAGACTGCGCCCGTGTCAGGGTGAACTCGCCGTCGGTCTCGGCATCCGCGGTCTCCACGGTGGCCTCGACGGTCACGACGTCCTCCAGGTTGGGTGCCAGGAGGAAGAGACCGCGGTCCTGGCTGCTGACACCGATCAGTCCACGCTGTGCGAAGTACGGGTAGTTGCTCCACAGCCCGCCGCCGAACTCGGTGACCGGGTTGGCATCGTCGTCGGGGAAGGTGTCGAACCACGCAACCTCGCTGAGCTCACCGCCCGGCGTGCCGAGTTCGATCAAGTCGAACACCCGCAGACCGGAGGTGTAGTTCGCCGCGTAGACGTAGCGACCTTGGGTGTACATGTTGTGGTCGATCGACACCTCGCCGTTGTTGAAGGTGCTCTCCACCGAGGGGTTGTCGAGGTCGGTCACGTCGAAGACGCGGGTGGAGGTCTCCTGCACCGTCCCGAGCACCTCGTCGCCCTCGTCGTTGTGGATGAAGCGGGTGTGATCCTCGGTCAGCCAGCCCTGGTGGGAGTAGCCGGAGGTGTCGTAGGGGATCCGCGCCAGCGGGATCGGGTTCAGCTTGTCGGTGACGTCGACGATGGAGAGGTAGTTCTCACCCATCGCGGCGTACTCGATGCCGTTGGAGTTGAAGCAGATCTCCTTGCCGACGTGTTCGGCGTCCGGCCCGTCGTAGATCACGCACTGGGTGTCGTGGACGTAGTCGTGCGTCTGGAAGCAGCCGCCGAACGTGGGATTGGCCGGGTCGGCCAGATCGATCATGTGCAGGCCGTTGCCGCACAGCGCGGAGTTGCTGTTCAGGCCGATCTCGCCGGACTGCGGGAGGGAGTTGATGATGGCCTCACCATCACCCTGGGACACCATGACCGAGGGGATCGTGATGGTGTCGTCGGCTCCGGCCATGTCGAAGCTGCCCGGGCCGGAGTTGACGACGATGAGGGCAGAGGCACCCGCGGCCTGCGCATTCGCGGCCTTCACGGTGAAGGCACAGCTGCCGCGCAGCGCGATGGCGATCTCACCGTCGAGCGTCTGCGTCAGTTCGGTGCACGCGTCGGTTGTGGTGTCGGAGTTGGTGTCGACGACGCCGTCATCGGTCAGGATGAAGTCGCCCGTCTCCGGCGGGTCACCCGGTGCGGGACCAAAGGCCGCGCCGCTGGCCAGGTACGTCGGACCGCCATCGACCCGGACCTCGTAGGGGCGCTGGTCGGAGGTCGGGCCAGCGCCGACGGAGTAGGCGAAGCCGGTGTCCTCGTTGATGAAGATGTTATGGGCCGAGCCGTGGCCCGTGTAGAGGTTGTCCACGTCGTACGTCGTGTACGTCCCGTTCCAGTCACGCAGCCTGGTCAGGTCGAACACCTGGACGCCGTGATCGTCGTGCTCGGACACGATGTAGGCGTAGTTCTCATAGACCTTGATGTCGCGCCACACGTCGCCGCCCTGGCTGGAGGCTGTTGGCAGGAAGCCGTAGACCTCCGGCGACGCCGGGTTGGTGATGTTGACGAAGGCCGTCCCGGTCCGCGACCCGACCAGCGCGTAGTCCTCGCCGCTCTCAGGATCCGTCCAGCCCCACATGTCGTTGAGCACGGTCGTCCCGAGTTCCTCGTGTGACACGTGACCGACGAGATCGATGTTCTCGCAACGGAACTCACCGGCCATGCCGTCGATGCACTCGGCGCTGTTCACGCTGATGTCGGCAACGCTGTCGACCTCGAAACCGGTGCACTCGGCAACCGAGTCGCCGATCAGGGAGGTGAACACGTTGACGGCGTCCAGCACAGCACCGACGGCCCCCGTTGCAGCGGGTGGCGCGACCGTGCAGCCATCGTGAGCCTGAGCGGTCTGCGGCACCGAGAACAGCATGGTCGCGGCCAGCGCGATGGCCAGCAGCGTGGCGGCAGCCCGACTGGGATGGTTGAGGGAGCGGTGGGACACTGCGGTTCCTTCCGAGAAGCCCGCAGGCGGCGGCCATACGGGAGGCGACGGATCGACGGAGAGCGGCGTGCTCACGTCGGATTCAAGCGAACCTAGGCCAGACGACCCGCCGAGGTCAAGCGGTTGTGCCAGAATCCGGTGGCGTGAAGACCACGAGTCAGCATCGAGACACCTCCACGGGGGTCACCCGAGCCGCAGCGACACCTCTGGGCAGGGCCGCCGGTTGGATGCTCCTCGTCCTTGGCGCGCTCAACGCGGTCCTGGCCGTCGTCAGCATGTCGACGGATGTGATCAACCTGAACGCCTCGGCGCAGGGTGGTTTGCTGGTGGCCGGGGTGGTCACGGTTGCGGCGGGGGAGTTGGTTCGGCGGGGGTCACGACTGGCGCTGTACGTGTGCTTGACCGTGTTCGGCAGTCTGCTCTTCCTCGAGCTGACGACCCGGTCGCCGGACGACGACACCAGTGCAGCGCCCCGCCTGGTGGTCCTGTCACTGGTGACCCTGGTGTTGGCGGCTGCGGCGGTGCTGGGTCGGCGCCGCTGATCGCTACGAGCCGATTGTGCGGTCCAGGAAGCCGATGATGTCCATCGTGACCTCGTCGCGATCGGTCTCGTCGAGGATCTCGTGGCGTGCTCCCCGCGGACAACGTCTTCGGCCGGGCCGATTGCCTGGCCTGGGGACGCTGGTGGGTCGTTCACCAGCCGCGCTGGCGCCACTCCTGAAGGCTGGGCCGCTCCTAACCCGGGTTGTGTCGTCACCGTGACCCTGGATAGACCCAGACATCGTCGCCCAACGGCCCGAAGATCTCGGACTCGAGGGAGTCCATGGTGACGTCGAAGGCATCGGCGCTGCCGAAGGTGTTGCCCGGTCCACCGGGGAATCGAGACCCTGCGGTGTACATCAGCTAGGTCTTCGGTGCAGCTGCCATGGTGACAAGCGTGGGCTGGTTACTGGTACCGATATGGTACCGTATTGGTTATGGCCATGAACGTCCGGTTCACCGACGAGCAGACTGCCGCCCTCAGGGCACGGGCTGACACCGAAGGCCGCTCCATGCACCAGGTCGTCACCGCGGCGGTCGAGGAGTACCTCATGCGGCGAGCCGATGGCGAGTTGACCCTTCGACTGGCCGAGGAGGGCGCCGAGCGCTTTGCGGCCCTGCTTGCTCGACTCGGTGAGTGAGCCGGTCAACCACCTCACCACCGAGCAGGCCCTTGAGATCGCGCGAGTGGCCACCGGCGAACCCGTTGTCGTGCGCGATCTCGGTCTCCTGGATGCGGCGGTCAACCGGCCCCGAGCATCCCTGTTCGGCCAAGACGCCTACCCCGACGTGTGGCACATGGCCGCCGCGCTCCTGCACTCGATCGTGAGCAGTCACCCACTCGTCGACGGGAACGAGCGACTGGGGTGGCTCGCCACCTGGGTGTTCCTGGCCAAGAACGGCGTCCTCTTGGAACAAGTCGACGCCGACGCGGCGTACGATCTGGTGATCGCGGTCGCCGACGGATCCTTGCGCGACGTTCCCGATATCGCCCGGGAGTTGCGCCGGCTCAACCCACGCTGATGCCCTGCCGTCACGCTATGGGAGCAGCATCGAGCTACCAGCCGCGCTCCCGCCACTCCTCAAGACTCGGACGCTCGTCCCCAATCGTGGTGTCGTCCCCGTGCCCCGGATACACCCAGGTGTCGTCCGGCAGGCTGAACAGGTGCTCGACGACGTGCTCGTAGGCCACGTCGAACTCCTCGCGAGAGTGTGTACGTCCTATTCCGCCGGGGAACAGCGTGTCTCCCGTGAACACGTGTGACTCCCCGAGCAGCACCGAGGTCGACCCTGGGGTGTGACCGGGGTTGTGGATCAGGCGCACGCCGGCCGATCCGAATGACAACTCGACCCCGTGGTCGACGTGCCGGTCAGCCTCGACCGGGATCATGTCGTCGTCCGCCGGGTGGTAGACGACCTCGGCCCCCGTCGCCTCCGCGACCGCAGCCAGGGCTTGCCAGTGATCCTGGTGCCCGTGGGTCGTCATGATCGTCACCACGTCAAGGTCCTCGACAGCCTCGAGGATCCGCTCGGCATCGTTGGCTGCGTCGATCAGCAGCGCCTCGCCGCCACTGACCAGTACGTAGCAGTTGTTGTCCATGGGGCCGACGGAGAGCTTGCGAATCTCGACGTGACCGCCCTGACCATCGCCCACCTGTCTCACGGCCGCCGGGCCGCCGGTCTCGACATGGCCACGTTCCGGGTATGACGCATCGGTGCTCATGGCTCCTGTTCTACTGCATGACCGGGAGTGGCGGCGCGTTCAGACGGCCGGGCTGGGGCGCAATCTTCTACGGTGGAGCGGTGGGAAGCAGCGCCGGTGGAACACCCCCCGCCTTCCGGGTCGAGATCCTCGACCGGACCGTCCTCCGCGCGCCCTCCGGCGAGGAGATCCGACTGCCACCCAAGGTCAGCCAGGTCCTCGGACGACTCGCCATCTCCGCGCCGCGCGTCGTGGACCGAGACGCTCTGATCAGCGCCGTGTGGGGGGACACACCCCCCGCGACCGCCCGGAAGTCCCTCCAGACCTACGTCGTCACTTTGCGGCGGGCCGCCACCCCCGATCTGGTCCACACGACCGGCGACGGGTACCGCCTCTCGCCTGGCGTGTCGGTCGACGCCCAACGGGTGCGTCAGCTGGCCTCCCGCATCCACAACCCCGCCGACGCTGATGCCGCCATCTCGGAGGAGGAGGCGCGCTGGCTCGAAGCCACCCTGCCGCCGGGGGAGCTGCTTCGTGGGCTTCGCGATGCCGACGTCGAGGCCCAGCGGACCGGGCTGCGGCACGATCGCACCCGATGTCTCACCTGGTGCGCCACCTACCGGCTGGCCCGCGGTGAGCTGGCCGAGGCCGAGCAGATCGCCGTCCGGGTGCTGGCCGACGATCCGTTCATCGAGCACGGCTGGGTGGTCCTGATCTCGGTGATGGTGGCGCAGAACCGGAGGGCGGAAGTCGCCGCCACGTTCCTTCGTGCGCATCGTCGCCTCGACGAGGTCGGGCTGCGACCGGGGGGTCGGTTGGCGGCTCTGCACCGCAAGACCCTCGCGGCCGACCCCGAGGTGCCACCCCTCTCGTCGTCCCTGCGTTCACCCACCAGCACCAGCTTCGTCGGGCGCGAACGCGAGATGGCCGAGGTCCACGACCTGCTGGGTGTCAACCAGATCGTCACCATCACCGGGCCGGGCGGCGTCGGCAAGACGAGGCTGGCTCAGGAGGTGGCGACGGCGGACACGCAGCAGCTCAGCGGGATGGTCGACCTCTCCAACGTCCGGGGGAGGGACAGCATGCTCGTCGCACTCGGGCAGACGCTGGGTGCCACACCGGTCGCGGGTGCCGAGCTCGAACCCGAGGTGCAGACGCTCCTGGCCGGCGTCCGCGGTCTGGTCCTCGTGGACTGCGCGGATCTGGTGGTGGACGACCTCGCCCGGCTCCTGGCATCCGCTCGACTGCCCGCGGATGCCCGCTTCCTGATCACCTCACGTCAGCGGCTCGGCCTGCCCAGCGAGGTGCTGTTCCACCTGAGCCCGCTGGAGACTGCCGCGTCGAGCAGCGGCGATGGCCGGGGCGGCCCCTCGCCCGCTGACCGGTTGTTGGAAGCCCGGGCCCGCCGCAGCCGACGTCTCGCCCCTGCCGAGCACGCCGCGGTCACGGCCATCGCAACCCGCGTCGATGGGCTTCCCCTCGCCCTGGAACTGGCTGGCGCCCGGCTGGCGACCGTCCCTGCGCCGCAGCTCCTGGCCGAGCTGGACGACCTGCTGTCCCTCTCCGACGTGGGCTCCACCCGGCCACGTCGGCATCAGACCCTGCGGGAGACGATCCAGTGGAGCCATGACCGTCTGGGTCGTTCAGCCAGACTCGCGCTCGGCGTGCTCTCGGTGCTGCCGGCCGGCGCGGACACGGAGCTGCTCACCACGCTCGACGTGCTGGACGGCGCCATCGAGCTGGCCGAGATGAGCCTGGCGTTCCTCGAGATCGACAGTGGTCGCTACCAGCTGCTGGACGTCATTCAGCAGTACGGGCGTGAGCTCGCGCTGCCAGAGCTGCCCGCCGAACTCCTGGACCGGCTGCTGCAGACCCAGGTGGTGCTGGCCGTCGACCTGGACGCGCAACTGCGCACCCCAGCGGAGGGCAAGGCGGTGCGCAGGATCACCGATGAGCTCCCCAACTTCCGGTCGGCCTTCGACCTGCTCGGTGAGCTCGGGCGCGGGGAGGATCAGATCTGGCTGGCGGCCCAGTTCGCGTGCTACGCGACGTGGCGTTCCCGCCCTGACCTGGCCGCCTGGTTCGGTGCAACCGTCGCCCAGGCTCCCCGGATCGACATCCCGGGCTACTGCCGGGCGACCGGCGTGGTTGCGTGGGCGTCGTACGTGGCACATGACACCGAGCGGGTCGCCCACCTGGTTGATCGCGCCATCGGCGCCGCCCCACGGGCCCAGCACCACGAAGCGGCCGAGCTCGGTCAGATGGTCGCCCACGCACTGGCTGCCGCGGGGGACTTCGTGGGCGCGCAATCCCGTCTGCGGGATGCGCAGGAGCTGGCGAGGTCGAGTGGCAATCGCTACGCCCAGGCGATGAACCTCGGGGCCATGGTCCTCTACGGGGCGCTGGCCCCCGAGATCACGCAGGACTGGGACGCCGTCGCGGAGCAGGCCCGCTCGATCGCAGCCGAGCTCGGTGTTCCGACCCTGCTGGCGTGGAGCTGGTACGCCACCGGCATGTGGCAGGTGCGAGGCGGTCAGCTGGACGAGGCGTTGCTGTCCTTCGAGGAAGCGCTTGCCATGGCGGAGGAGGGAGGTGCCACCCTCATCGACGCCGTCGCGAGACGCTCCTGGACGGCCATCTCGCCGGACCTCTCGCCTCAGGAGGTCCTGGCGTCCCATCTCCGGACCATGCGTCGGATGCGGGCCACCGATCAGCCGCGGCAGTCGATGATGCTCCTCCCGTGGATGATCGGGCCCCTCGCGCAGCTCGAACGGGACGGGGAGGTGCTCCAGGTGCAGCGGCTCATCCGCCGCTTCGGCCATCCGGGTCGGGTGCCGCAGGCACCGGGGTACGACGAGGGCCTGGCTGAGGCTCGGCGCCGGCTGGGTCAGCAGGCCGGACGCCTGGCGGGCCGGCCCGTTCCCGAGCTCGAGCGGTCCCTCGACGATCTGGAGGCGATGCTGGAGCAGGTGACCGCCGGGAGCGACGAGCCGTAGCCATCGGTCCCGGTCGACCGCTCAAGGAGGTCTCGCCACCTCGATGGGCTCAGCAGAGCAGCGACACCGACAACGACTGCGTCACGTCCGACGACTCACCCCCGGAGTCCGTTGCGGTCAGGGTCAGCTGATGGACCGTCCCGCAGCCGGAGACGTAGAGACGGACGTTCGACAGGGATGTGCCGGTCCCGAGTTGGCGGGTGGTCTCGGTGTCGTCGCCGTTCTCGTCGGCCGTCGTGGTCCACACGAGTGAGGCGCCGCTCAGGGACCCATCCTCAGGGTCGGAGGCGGTGCCAGCCAGATCGACCTCGGCGTACCAGGGGCCCGGGTCGCCGGGGTTGGCCATGCAACAGGCGTCGATGCTGTCCGTGGTCGGCGCGGTGATCAGCGGGCTCGGGGGGACGTTGGCGGGGTCCGCCTCCACGGTGATCGTCACCGTCTCCTCGACGGTCTCGAGCCCGTCGTCGCCACGTGCTGTGATCGTGTGTGCACCGATTCCAAGATCAGCTGCCGGGACGCTGTCGCTGCTGCCGGCTCCGATCGCCACACCCCCGGCCAGCCAGGTGATGGCGCTGTCCGGCAGCTCGAAGCCGGGCGACTCGTCCGGGTCGAAGGATCGCAGGGTCAAGGGGATGGTCTGGCTCTCGAAGAAGGTCTGCCCGTCTGCGGGATTCTCGATCGTGAGCGTCGGCGCGGTGTTCGATCGGCTGATGCTGCGGGACTGATCGAAGGTGTAAGGCCCGGACGTGGCGACCAGTCGGATCTCGTTGGCTCCGACGTCGAGCAGATCGCGGTCCAGGTCGAACTCGGGGTCTCGTGAGACCAGGCCCCCGTTGAGGAACCACTGCACGTCCACCGGCCCGTCGACCTCGGTGACGGTTGCTCGGAGGCGGACGTCGCCGAAGGTGATCGTGGCGCCATCCTCCGGTGACGTCCAGTCGAGGAAGAACGGATCGGTCGAGGTTCCGAGCGCCTGCTGGACGGCTGCGTACGGCTGCACGATGGCACCGGCCCGGTTGGTTCCCGCCAGCGCCGTCGTCCGGAGGGTGTTGAGGACCCGACCCGCTCCGGCCGAGGGATTGGCGGCCTTGACCAACAGGAAGGCCCCAGCGACGTAGGGCGCGGAGAAGCTGGTGCCGCTCTTCTGCGTGACCCCGTCGGTGATGTCCGGACCGCCACGCGTCACCTGTGGACCGACGAACACGGTGAAGGGCGCCCAGAGGTCGACGTCCTCGCGACCGAACCACGAGCCGGGATCCCGGTCGGTGCTGTTCGGCGCCACCCCGCCGACGCAGACGACCCGATCGAGCTCACACGGGATCACCCGCTGCTCCTCCCAGCAGACGATGAAGCAGTCCTCGCCGTCCACGTTGGCTGAATCTGGATTGCCCCCGTTCACGTTGCCTGCGCTGGCCGTGATGATGACCCCGGCCCGGGCCAGGTTCCGTGTGATCACATCCAGTGGGAAGGTCAGCGGTGAGAGGATCGCGGGGACCTTGGCCGAGAACGACATGTTGATGACGTCGGAGGTGAGCAGCCGCGGCGCGCCGCCGAGGACCGAGGCCAGGATGTCCCACAGGTCGCCGGCGAAGGAGACCATCTGGGCGCTTGCGACCGGCCCCGCCACGCCGGCGGTGCCGCGGCCGTTGCCGACCTGGCCGACGGCGGTGACGGTGACGTCGAATCCGTGGAACGGGCAGTCACCGCCGCCACAGGCGCCGGGGGCGTTGGGGATGTTGCTGAAGCCGGCGGACCCGGGAGGGATCTCCTCGTCCATCGGGAAACCGGCGTCCATCACGCCGAAGTCGAGCGACCGGGTGTCGGCGTTGCCGGTCAGGGCGAGGGCCCGCCAGGCGTCGGGGACACCGAAGTTGAGGCTCCCGTCCAGCCAGTCCCAGGTCTGCGGGTCGCGGCTGTAGGGCGTGAAGTCGCCGGTGCGGGCCTCGGCGAGGTCGCCGCTGACGACGTCGTCCCCACCGAACACGATGTTCGGTCCGGCGACCACGCCCTGCGCGGCCAACTGGGCGGCGACGGCCATCAGGTCCAGCCCGTCCTGGCTCGAGGCCATCAGCGAGCCTCGGGCGTACGGGTCCAGAGCGAAGAGGCCGTCAGCGAGGGCGGGTGGGTCCGCGGCGGCCGTGTCGACGCGGATCAGCTGGGCGGTGCCGCCCGAGTCACCGGTCAGCTCGTCGGTCGAGGCGCTCTCGGCCATGGTTCCCGCCGCCGCATCCATGGCCATCGCGAGGTCGTCGGCATCACCTATCACGACCAGCTCGTCGGCGACGAACTCCATCCGGCCGCCGAGGCCATCGTCGATGACCGCGACCGGTCGCTCGTTGCCCTCCGCATCGGTGATCGTGGCCCGACTGGGGGTGATGGAGGGGTCGACGCCGATGTCGATGGGGCCGATCGTGCCGGCGGCCTCGACGCCGAGCAGCACCTCCGCCTGACTGCACGCATCCGGGTGCGCAGAGCAGATGACCCGGGCCGGCGGGCTGCCACCCTCGAGGAAGGTGGCGGTGGCCGGCGGCACGGTCGTCCCCGAGGTGAACACCATCGGAGCATCGTCCGCGGCCGCCAGCGCCGCTGCGGAGAAGCCGGCGCTCCACGCATCCGGCACCTGCCCGTCGGCGATGATCAGGGTCGCTCCGGCGTTCGGCTCCGTGAGGCCCCGGGCCTGGTTGATCGCGATCGCCGTGTCGAACCGGGACGGGCCGCTGACGCGCTCGACCGTGCCAACCAGGGCCGCCACCTCGTCCTCGACGCTCTGGCTGATCGCCGCCGTGCCACCGACGATCGTGATCCGGTCGTACCCGGCGGCCTGGATGTGGTCCCGGGTCGACCCCGTCAGGACATCGGTCTGGGTCAGCAGGACCGGTTGGCCCGTCTGGGCCGCCAGCGCGCCCGCGGGGAGGGAGTCGGCGAAGGCCTGCGTGTCGTCGGCCGAACCGGCAGCAGGAAAAGCCCGAGCGAGGATGGCGCTGGACGAACTGACGGACTCGGCGATCTCGACCGCTGTCTCGATCCGTGAGGGGCCGAACAGACGGTCGACGGTGTAGCCGATCGCCTCCAGGTGGTCCACGACCTCCGCGGCGATGGCTTGGTCGCCACCGAGGATCGTCACCCGCGTCGGGCTGAGCCGTTCCAGCTCGGTGACGACCGCATCGGACAGGAACCCCTTGTCGGTCAGCAGCAGCGGCGAGCCGTCGCCGAGGACGCCGCCGGCCAGCGAGTCGGCGAACAGGTCACGCCGGCCGAGCAGCACGCGGTCGACGGCCTCGCCGCTGGGGAACCCCAGGCCGGAGATGTCGACGGCGACATCAACGGTGTCGGCCAGCTGAACCCGGACCAGGTCGGGCTCCTGTGCGGTGGTCGGCACGGCCACGAGCAGTGAGAGCACGAGCCCGAGTGCCACCCCCAGGGCCAGGCCGTACCTGCTCGGACCGGTTCTCGGTCGGCTGTTCTGCATGACGTGCTCCCCTCAGAGTCAGGACGTTGGCGCGACGCTAGAGGCCAGCGGTCGAGAAACGGTCGAGAGAAACTGTCGAGCCGCCCGGCCACCATCCTCTACGGTCGACAGATCGCTACCCATGATGCGTTCTTGGTCGATGTGATCGGGCCGACGACCGTCACATCAGGGGGTGAGGTCGTGCCGTTGGCCCCACGTGAACGGGCGATCGTCGCCTGTCTGGCCGCCTCCCACCCGGTCGGAGCGAGGACGACCGAGCTGATTGCTGCGGTCTGGGATGCCGCGCCGCCGGCGACCGCTCGCAAGACCCTGCAGAACTACATCCGAACGGTTCGGGCCAAGACCGTCGCGGGCTTCGTCGAGACGATATCCGAGGGCTATCGGCTCGGACCGGTCGCGACCGTCGCCACAGCTCAGCCGAGCGGACGGGTAGAGGATCGGCCGGACGCGTCGCGCGTCGATGAGATCGTCGCCCGGTGGCCACCCGGGGTGCCGTTCGCCGATCTCCCGCACCGGGGGGAGTTCGATGCGGCGCGGACCCGGGTCCGGACCCGTCGGAACCAGGTGCTGTGCGACTGCGCGGCGGCGTACCTCCGCGTCGACCGACCAGCGGATGCCGTTGCCCTGGCACGCCGCGTGCTGGAGGAGGATCCATACCTGGAGGCGGCGTGGCTGGCTGTGGTGTCCGGACTGCATGCGCTGGGGCGCCGAGCTGAGGCGACCACGAGCTTCCTGGAGGCGCACCGTCGCCTGGCGGACATCGGACTTGATCCGGGCGAAGAGCTCCGCCGGGCTCACCTCGCTGCGCTGGACCCCGCGGCCCTGTTCCGGACCTCGTACGGTCCGACCGATCGCACTGGTGACCTCGTCGGCCGGCAGGCGGACATGGCCAGGCTCGAGCGGCTCCTGGCCACCCATCAGCTGGTCACCATCGTCGGTCCCGGTGGTGTCGGCAAGACCCGCCTCGCGCAAGCCGTGATGCAGCAGCATCCGTCGGCTGCCGCGGTCTGGGTCGACCTGGCCGCTGCGCGGCGTTCCGATGATCTCCACGTGGCGCTGGCACGGGTCCTGGGAGCGAATCCGGCGCCGGGCCAGGCCCTTGGCCCGGAGGTCTGTCGTCTGCTGGCGACCGCGGCGGGTCTGGTCCTGCTCGACTCCGCCGATCTGGTCCGCGAAGACCTCGCCAGACTGCTGAACGCGGTGACGCTGCCGGACACCGCTCGGATCCTCGTGACCAGTCGCCGCCGACTCGGGATCCCTGGCGAGGCAGTCCACCGGCTTGATCCGCTGCGGACGACGAGAGGTGAGGGGGAGGAGCATTCGGAGGCCGCGCTGCTACTGCGATCGCGACTGCGAGCCCAGCGGCACGCTGAGGAGGACGGCGATGCCCTGGCCGCCATCGCCCGACGAGTGGAGGGGCTGCCCTTGGCGCTCGAGTTGGCGGCTGCGCGCCTCGCTGTTGTCCCCGCTGCCGCCGTTCTCACCGAACTCGGAGACCGACTGGCCTTTGCCGATCGCAGCGGGGTCCGTCCCGAGCGGCACCACACGATGGGGCAGACCATCCGGTGGACCGTGGACCGGCTGGACATGCCGCAACGTCGCGCGATGCGGGTGTTGGCGACTCTGCCGGGCGGCGCGCGACCGGACCTGCTGGACCACCTGGGTCTGTTCGATGAGGTGGTGGAGCTTGCCGAGGCCAGCGTGGCCTATCTGGACGTCGACGCGGGCCGCTACCGCATGTTGGACACGGTCCGGGAGTTGGCGCTCAGTGACGTGGTGCCCGAGCTGACCGAGGACCTGACCCGGCAGGTGCTGACCTACCACGTCGATCTGGCCCGAGGCCTCGACGCTCGGATGCGGACGTCAGACGAACCGCGGGCCGCCCAGCGCATGGAGCAGGAGATCACGAACCTGCACGCCGTCCACGTTGAGCTGGGTCGCAGGGGACGGTCGGATCAGCAGGTGTGGCTGGCGGCGCAGACGATGTGCTTCGTGGGATGGCGGTCTCGTCCGGATGTGTCGGCGTGGGCGCATGAGGCCATCACCGGCTCGCCGCACAGGGGCCTACCGGGCTTCTGTCGGGCCACGGGGGTCGCGGGCTGGGGCCCCTTCGTCTCCGGGGGCACCTCCACGGTGATCTCGATGGTCGATCAGGCGTTGGCGGCGTGCCCGCCAGCCCATCAGTGGGAGGCGGCTGAGTTGGCCACGTTGGCGGCCCACGCGCTGGCCGCCGAAGGGCACCTGGAGAACGCGCTCGGTCGCTTGGAGGCCAATGCGGCGCGGGTCCTCGCCACGGGCAACACCTACGCGGGGGCCATGAACCAGGGCGCCATGGCCATGTACGGGGCCATGGCCGCCCGCCCTCGCGAGTGGCTGATGGCAACGGCGTCTGAAGCCCGTGAGCTGGCCGCTGGCACCGGCGTGCCGTCCCTGTTGGGGTGGACGTGGTATGCCACGGGACTTGCGCACATGACGCTGGGCGAGATCGACGTGGCGCGCGAGGCCCTGGCTGAGGCGCTGACTTACGGCGAGCAGAGTGGGGCCGCCACGATCGAGGCCGTCGCTCGTGCCACCTGGACCGGTCTTGCCCAGGGCCTCGACCACGAGGAGAAGCTGCGCGCCCTCGTCCAGGCCCTGAGGAGGACACGAGAGGCCGGCCATGACATCCAGGCCATTGCCTCCCTGCCGTGGCTGTTCGAGCCGTTGTCCGCCTTGGGCAAGCACGAGGCGGTGCTGCTCGGCGAGCGGTTGGTGCAGCGGTACGGACGTGGGGGCCAGCTCCCGCAGGCGCCCGGTTATCGAGCCGCGGTCGACGTTGCGAAGGCCTCGCTCGGCCCCCGCGCGGCGGTCCTGTTGGCCCGGACGATCAGGTCACTACCCGATGCACTGGATGCGTGGCAGGACGAGCTATGACCTCCGATGCCCATGGGGTTCGGAGTCAGGACACCGGCACTCGCCGTCTACGACAGTTGAGCAAGCCGCATGAGGGGGACGGCGAGTGCCGGTGGGGGGGGGTCACCTGATCACGGCGTGGTCGGGCAGTCCGTCGCCAGCGCGTCTCGGACGGCCTGGCCTACGACCGATGTGTCGCCGATGATGCGCACGGTCGCCCGGTCGGGGCCGGCACAGAGCGCCTGGTCGGTCTCGATCGGAAGTCGGCCGTCGGCTGCGAGCAGCAGTGGCGCGTCGTCGATGGCGGAGAGGCTCGCCCCGGCCAGGGCGTAGGCCCAGCCGTCGACGTGCTCGCCGTTCGTGATCTGGAACGTGGTTCCTTGGCTGTCGGTGCGCAGTTGCGTGGCGATCAGCACCGCGGTCTCGAACCGGTTGGAACCGCCGACCCGCTGGTGCGGACCGATCGCCTGAGCCGCCGCGTCAGACACCGCGGCCGTGCCACCGAGGATGACCCGTGACGGATCGGGGTGGTCGGCCAGCCACTGCCCCGTGGCCGGGTGCAGGCTCGCCGTTGGTGTCAGCAGGATGGGCGCGTGGATGTTCGCCGCCCAGCCGCCCGCGCTGACGCTGTCCGCCCACGCCGCGGTGGGGTTGTCGGGCGGGCTGTCCGCCCGGGCGATGCCAACCTCCGGGGTGTCCCCGAAGAGGGTGCGAGCGTGATCGGCGATGGCAACGGCCGTCTCAACCCGTGACGGGCCCTCCAGCCGCACGATGTCGTAGCCGGCGGCGATCAGGGCCTGCTCGACGGCGGGTGCGAGCGCGTTGATGCCGCCCAGCAGGATCACCGTGCCCTGGCCCCCGAGAAGCCGGTTGATCTCGGCTTCTGTCCGCGGGTCCAATGCCGCCTGGTCCGTGAACAGCAGTGGCGCCTGCGAGGTCAGGACCGAGCCTGTCAGCGCGTCCGCGAACACCAGCGTGCGAGCCAGGACCACGTGCGTCGGTGGCACCTGCGGGTTGTCCGGGAAGCGCTCCTGGGACAGCGCGATCGCGGTCTCGATGACGTTATCGGGGTCGGGCTGGTCGTCGGGGTCCCCAGGGTTCGGGTCGCCGGGTCCGTCGGGGTCGGGCTGGACGGTCAGCGTTGTGCTCGCGGTCGTGTGATTGACCTCGTCATCGACCACGCGGAGGGCGATGGTCCGGTCGCCTGGCTCGAAGCCCGTCGTGTCCACCTCCGGCGCGGCACCTGTCGCATCATCGAAGTCGCCGTCACCGTCCAGGTCCCACTGGTACGTCACGGCCCCGCCGTCGGGGTCGCCGCCCGATCCGGCCAGGGTCACGGCATCCCCGGCGATGGTCGAGTAGGGGCCACCGGCGTCCGCGGTCGGGAGCTGATTGGGACGGCAGCCGGCGTCGTTGCAGTGCAGGACCTTGAGGTCGCCGTTCGATTCGTCGTGGTAGCTGACAACGGGGTGGCCGGCGCTGTTCAGCGCAAGCGACGGTTGTATGCCGACCGCTCCCTGGTCGTCGATGGTTGTTGGTGACTCGTCGTCGCCGGCGCAGTTCGGGTCGTTGCAGTGCAAGAGGCGCAGGCTCGGCGGTGTCGTGCTGGACGGGCGGGCGGTGTAGGCCAGTACCGGGTTCCCGTCGGGTGCAATCGCCAAGTCGGCGTCGAAGGTGACGCCGCTGGTGTCGGGGAAGGTCAGCGACTCGTCACCGCCGGCGCAGTTCGGGTCATTGCAGTGGAGGACCCCGACGGCTGTGGAGCTGATGAAGCTCTCGAACGCCACAACTGGGTTGCCGTCGGCGTCGAGCACGATGGCCCTGGGGGAGCCGAGTGAGGCGTTGGGGTCACCGATCTCCTCGATGGACTCGTCGTCGCCCTGGCAGAGGGGATCGTTGCAGTGGGCGAGGAGGAGGTCGAAGTCGCTGGTCCCCGCGTTCAGGCGGTCGTAGGCGACAACTGGGTTGCCTGCGTCGTCGAGGGTGAGCGCGGTCGGTCGGGCGTTCCCCAAGCCGTCGTCCAGGTTCGAGAAGAGCTCGTCCCGGCCGGCGCAGGCGGCGTCGTTGCAGAACACCGTGTTCACCCGACCTTGGAAGTTGGCGAAACTGACGACCGGGTTCTCATCGCCGTTGAGTACGACGGACGCGCCCTGGAAGGGCCCAGTGCCTCCCGGCGGGGGTGAATCGGCCAGCAGGTTCACCGAGACGTCCGTCGGCTGTGCGCAGTCCTGATCGGTGCAGTGGGCCAGAGCCAGGTCACCACCCAGGCGGAAGGCCACCGAGGGGTTGTCGCTCGTCCCCAGGGCCAGAGATGTTCCCTGGCTGACGACCGAGCCGTCTTCGAGGACCGAGACCATCTCGTCCCCGCCGCCGCAGATGGGCTCGTTGCAGACCACGATCTCGAGGTCCCCATTCGACCCGTCGATGAAGCTGGCAACCGGGTTGTCGGCGGCGTTCAGCTGCAACGAGGAGTGCAGGCCGACCGTGCCGGTGCCGACGGGTGTCCTGATCGCCTCGTCCTCCCCACACGACGGGGAGTCGCAGTGGACCAGCTTCAGGTCGTTCGATCCGGCGACGAACTCGGCGATGACCGGGTTGCCGACGGCGTCGAGGGCGATGGAGGTGTGCTGCCCGACATCCCCTGCCCAGTCGGGGCTGCGGTTGGACTCGTCCTGTCCGGCGCACGACGGGTCGTTGCAGTGGACCACCCGCAGATCGGCATTGGTGATGTCGTAGTGACTGATGACGGGATGGCCGAGCACGTCGAGGGTCATGTCGATGAAGGCACCAACGCCGACGGCGCCATTGGGCACCGAGATGATCTCGTCGCCGTCGCTGCAGTCGGGGTCGTTGCAGTGCAGGACCTGCAGCCGCGGGATGACACCGCCCGGGAACCGGGCATCCCGGTAGGCGATGATCGGGTTGCCGGCGTCGTCCAGTTCCAGCGCGCTGCGGTGACCTGGCGCGTCGGTGGTGGTGACCCGGACGCCGGCGTCCTCACCTGCGCAGGCAGGGTCGTCGCAGTGGACCAGCCGCACCGCGGCGGTCAACGGCTGGGGTGCCGCCCCCTGGTGGCTGATCACGGGATGGCCGGCGTCGTCGAGATGGAGCGAGGTGAAGGTGCCACCCGAGGCGGCGCCGTCCACGGTCTGGATCGACGCCCCTCCTGCGCAGGCGGGGTCGTCGCAGAGCGCCACCTTGAGGCGGTCGTTCGTGGCGTCGTAGTAGCTGATGACGGGGTGCCCGCCGGCATCCAACGCCAGAGACGCGTGCTGGCCGACGTCGCCGGTGGCGTCGACGGTCCGGGGAGTCTCGTTGGCTCCGGCGCAGTTCGGATCGTTGCAGCGCACGACCTTCAGGTCGGCGTTGTCGATGTCGTAGTAGGCGATCACCGGTGTTCCGTCGGCCGCCAGCGCCAACGAGGTGTGGGAGCCCACACGACCGTCGGTGTCGACCACCTGGATGGCCTCGTCGCCGCCGGCACAGTCTGGATCGTTGCAGCGCGCCAGCTTGAGCTCACCGCGCACGGACTCGTGGTAGCTGATCACCGGGTTGCCGTCGGCATCGAGCACCAGCGAGGAGAACGTCCCCGCATCGCGGGTGCTATCGACGATCGAGCGGACCAGTTCCGCGCTGGCAGGTGACGCGGTCACGCTGAGCCAGAGGGTCAGGAGGCTGGCGAGCAGGGCCAGGCTCAGGACGGACGAGATGACGGGTCTGATGGCGTTGTGGCGGAACATGATGGCTCTCCCTCAAGAAGCAGTGCGTACACCCCTCGAAGCCGGGGTTGGTACGCACGCTAGGAAGGGCCGGTAGGAACTCGGTAGGAGTCCTTACACACGCAGAACGGGCCCCGACTGATCGGGGCCCGTTGGGATTGCTCGCGGGGGTGTCTATCCGCCGGTGGCCAGAGTTGGCAGCAGCATGCCGATCATCTCGAGCTGCTGATCAACGCCCTCGAGACCATGGCGACCGTCGAGGTAGGTCGGGGTGTTCCACGTCACGTAGGTGCCGGCGTCGTCGGACCACACCAGCAGCTTCTGCGGCAGGTCGATCGCAACCGACCGTGCCGACTGCATCAGCGGGGTTCCCACCGGGGGAGCGCCGAAGATCAGCAGCGTGGTCGGGTCAAGCTCCAGTCCCGCGGCCTCCGCCGCAGCGGCGTGGTCGATGGTGTCGATCAGGGTCGGTGGTGCCCCATCGATCCGCTCCGTGATGTCGGCCACGACGTCCTCGACCGAGCCCTCCACCTCGACGGTCGCGAGACCCACCCCGCGGCCTGCGCCACCAGCGGGCGCCGGAGGTGCTGCGGGCAGTCCGAGCAGGCTCGGGATCAGGTTGCCGATCGCCGCGAGCTGCTCATCGACCCCCTCCAAGCCGTGCCGGGCCACCAGGTAGTCCGGATGGGTGTAGGTGGCGTGGGTGCCGTCGACATCCGACCAGACCACGATCTTCTGCGGGAGGTCGATGGCCGTCGAGCGGGAGGCCTGCATCAGCGGGGTCCCGACGGGCGGGGCTCCGAAGATGAGCAGGGTGGTCGGCTCGAGGGTCAGGCCAGCCCCGTCGGCATTCGCCGCGTGGTCGACCTCCAGTCGCAGGCTGGGCGGTGCGTCCTCGATCCGCTGGGTGATCGCCGCGACCTCCTCCTCGACGGTGCCGGCCAGGTCCACGGTGACCAGGCCGGCCCCCTCGGTGACCGCCGCACCGGTCGTGACGGCGGCCAGCAGGGTGTCGGCCGATGTGTCGGTCACCGCGCCGCCGCTGCTCACGACGACGAGGTTGTCGACGTCGGGGGCCAGGGACTCCAGCAGCACATTGGTCGACGCCCCAGAGATCTGCAGGTCATCGCCGTCCACCATGGCCATGATCTGGCCAGCTCGGGCAGCTGCCGGACCGGCGATCAGAGCGTCGGCGAAGGACTCGCCGGTCACGACCCAGGGGTTGTTGATGGACAAGCCGGCGTTGCGGGAGGCGTCAACGACGGCCGCGCTGGTGCCGTAGCGGGTCGGCCCGGCCAGGCGCAGGCTGTCCCCGGCGACCTCGTCGCTGACGACGGCGTTCCCGCCGACGACGATCGTCTCGGTGCCGCTGTCGAGCGTCTCGAGCGCCGCCGTGGTCTCGGTCGGAACGCGATCGATCTCGGTCAGCAGAATCGGCTGGCCGAGGAAGGCCGCCAGTCCGGCGACCGCGACCGAGTCGGCGAAGTTGCCGCCGTAGGCCAGGTAGACCTGTGCCGGCGAGCCGCCGGCTGCGGTCACGGCCTCCGCGATGAGCGCGGCAGTGTCGAAGCGGTTCAGACCGCCGATCCGGGTGACGGCGATGCCGGCGTCGACCAGGGCCTGCTCGACGTCCGCGGACAGCGCATCCACACCACCCAGGAGGGTGACGTCGGTGGTGCCGCGCCGCTGCAGCTCAGCCAGCACGCGAGGGTCCAGGCTGTCCATCGGGTTGAGGACGAGCGGCGCACCGAGGACGCCAGCCAGGGCCGAGCCGGTCAGCCCGTCGGCGAAGACGTCGGACCGGGCGATGACGGTTGTGCTCGAAGTGTCGGTGTCCGTGCCCGTGTCGGTGAGGGCGGCGAGGGCCAACGACGTGGCGACCGGGTCGTCGCCCGAGAACGGGATCAGGGCTGGGTCGGTGCACGCGGGCATCAGGAAGCGGCCCTGGTTCGGGTCGGTCTCGCCCACGGTGAAGGCGCAGCCCAGGTTCCGATCCGCCCGGACCGCTGGGTCCAGCAGGTCTTCACCGGCTGGAGCGATGCCCGAGTCGATCCACGCGACCAGGTCGGCGAAGGCGGTGACGAGTTCCTCGCCCGAGAAGTCACAGTGCCCGGGGGATCGGATTGTCCGCTGGACCAGGTTGTCGCTCAACCCGTTGTCGGCGACCTCCTGCGCGTACACCACCTGGTTGAGAAGCGGGACGAAGAGGTCACCGGTGTTGTGCAGCGAGAGGACCGGGATCTGCGGCGTGCCGTCGATGACGGGGAAGGGGGGATCCTCTGTGTTGTCGAACCGTGGGATCGCCGCGTTCAATGCAGCCTCTTGCGGGCTTGGCTCCGCGGACGTGCCGTTGGGGAAGCCGTAGATCGTTGCGGAGTTGTCGTACGACTCGTCCAAGCCGACCGGGTCCTCGATGCCCCCGGACAGCCCGCGACCGTACAGCGCCTGGAGGAACGGGATCGGGAAGGCGTTCCAGTAGGCGAGGGACTCATCGAACGTAGGACGCTCACCACCGCTGAGGACCTCGACGGCTCCTGAGTACTGTCGTCCTTCCGGAGTCGACAGGCCAGACTGAAGGCCGAGGGCCTCGGTGATCTGCTGCGCGGGCCCGGCGAGGAATGAGGGGTCGCCCGGAACCGGGACCTCTACACCAGCCAGCGCCCCAGCAACCAGGTTCACGTCCGTGAAGTACTCGAACAGGTCGTAGTCGCCCATGACGCCACAGCCGGGAAGGGCCCCGATGTAGGCGTCTGGACGGCGCTCGATAGCCGCACCGGTGATGTGTCCGCCCATGGAGAACCCGTGGAAGATGGTGCCGGTCGGTGTGTCCAGACCGGTAAGGTCGAAGAACTGCGACCGCAGGGCGTCCGTCTCTTCGATCGCGGTATCGATGGTGTAGCCGTTCTGGGAGTAGCTGGCGGCCGCCCAGGCGTAGCCTTCGCTGATGAAGTATTCACGGAGCGCATCCCGGGGGTTCTGCACGACCAGATTGGGGTCCTGCGGTCCGACGAAGCCGTGGGCGTAGAGCACGAGTTGGCCGTTCCAGGCATCCGGCACCTCGATCCGATACCCCGACTCGCCGTTGCCCAGGTCGATGGTGCCGGCGAACGCGGTGGCGCCGGGCAGGGCCTCGAACCCCTCCGCGGGATCCACGACGACGTACTCCGGTCGATCTGAATCCTCCTGTGCCGCGGCCGGTACGACCAGGCTCACGAGAAGGAGGAAGGCGGTCAGGACTGCTGTTCTGGTTCGGCTCATGGGGCCGCATACTCGACTACACACCACCGCTAGCACAAGGACGACAGCGGTATCGCTGCAACTCCAGACGCGGTGCCGTCCAACGGTAGGATCTCGAACGCGTTGTTTGCGGGTAGGCGTCCAAGACGGGAGCGGGACGATGGACAAGGCGTTGACGTCACGACAGTTGGTCATGGTGATGGTCGCGATGGCGATTGCCATCTCGGGTTGGGCGGTGTTGGTTGGAGGACCAGCGTCAGCTCAGGGAGATAGTGAGTCGGGTAGCGGTCTCGACACCAGCAGCGAGTCCGAGCCGGGTTCGGGTACCCGCATAATCGACACCAGTCAGTACGACACCCCGGCCGAGCTCAGCGTCGCCATCTCCCAGGAGATGCCGGACGATGCGGTCATCGATGAAGTCCTGATCGCCCGGGACGACGACTTCGCTGACGCACTGGCGTCTGGCGCCCTACAGGGCACCCGACCACTGCTCCTGATTCCTGGGCAGGGCGAGCTGCCCGCCATCGTCGGCGATGAGATCAGCCGACTGGGCGTCGAGCGCGTCGTGGTTCTGGGCGGCACCGCTGCCGTGTCCGACACTGTCATCGGCGATCTGATTCGACTGGGTCTCGCCGTCGACCGCGTCGCCGGCCCCGATCGGATCTCGACCGCCGCGGAGATCGCCGACCGCATTGCCTCAGACGAGCCGGTCGAGACCGTGATCCTCGCGCGCGCGTACGGGAGCAGCGGCGACCCGACTCAAGCCTTCGCCGACGCGCTCGCCGCTGGCGCAATGGGCGCCGAGACGGGCTGGCCGATCCTGCTGACCGACAGCAGCACGCTGTCAAGCCGCACGCGGGATGTCATCCGGGACGGCGTGGAGGACGTCTACATCGTGGGGGGCACCGAGGCGATCAGCGCCGCTGTCGAGGCAGAGCTGGAGACACTGACCCGAGTCACCCGGGTGGCCGGCCCCAACCGATTCGGAACAGCCGCCGAGATCGCCAAGGTCGTCGCCGACAGAGACACGGTCGACGATGCGGACGGCATCGCCGGGTGGACCCTGATCGAGGGCACCGAGGAGGATGCGTGGCAGGCCGGCTTTGCCGCTGCCTCTGTCTCCGCGGCCACCGACTCTCCCATCCTGCTGGGCACCGGCGAGGCACTTCCCGTCGAGACTGAAGCACAGATGAGCCAGACGGAGGTGGCCGCTCCAGAGGACGACGACACGGTCCTGCTGTGCATCATCTCCTTCGAGACGTGCGAGTTCGGACGTCGCGGCACCGGTCTGCCGCCATCACCGCTGATCGGGATCCGTCCTGCGGACGGCGCCGCAGTCGGCTTCGGTTCGAACGTCATGATTGGTGTGGACCCCGTCGATCTGGCGGCGGGTACCGAACTGTTGATCGAGGGTTGCCTAGCCGCTGCAACTCCTGATGCCTCGGGAGTCATCGAGCTGGACGATTCGGGCAACGCCGTGTTGCAAGTGCCTCGCTACGGCGAACGGGAAACTTGTGACTCGACCCTGCGCGCCACGTTCGACAACGGGGAGACGGCCGTGGTCAGCCGCGGCTACGTTCGGCCGGCCGGCAGTGTCGAACCCGACAATGTGGACATAACCGTCATCCCCTCCGTGCGGGACGACCGCGACACCCCGTATCCGGTCGTGCTGCGGTCAACCACGACGTGCGACCATGACCCCGAAGGCATCGAGAACGTCGATGATCTCATCCTTACCGGTGAGGTCCCTGTCGCTGACGCTGACGGAAACCCGTACCCCCCGCTCGCGACTTGGGATGACATGCAAGGCCAGAGCGAGGTGCTCAGCGACGCCCGGTGCACGCTCAAACTCATCGCTGACTCGGACGCCACCTTCGTCAACCGTTACCAGGTCACCATCGGCGAAGGGGATGATTCGACCGAGGTCTTCGGCGGCACCGGGCAAACCGTGGAGCTCGACATCGCCGATGCGAGCCCGGACCAGGACCCGATCACCGTCACATACGACGTTCTGGTAAGCAGCCTCGCCATCGTCGACACGAGTTGGCCAGCGCCAGAACGTGAGGGTGTTCCCGTGTGGATCCTGGACAGGAACATCCGGGCCAACTGCTTCTTTGGACAGCTTGCGTCGACGCCCAGCAAGTTGATGGCTCCTGCCGGTCTCCCTTGTACCTTCCTGTGGATAGACGGGTCGGACGGCATCCTCGTGATGTACCTGGGGCACCCATTGACGCTCCAAGACGGCGGCCAGATCCAGATCGAGAGAGACCGCGGGCCCTTGGGAGTGTGGGGCGAATTCTCAACGACGGGATGACCGGTGTGGCGACCTCCGCCAGACGAGTGGGAGTGGCTGTCGCACCCCCCGGGTAGGTTGGGGCGGATCGTGAGCAGCCCTGACCCATCCGCCGTTCCCGCCCCCGCATCGACCCTCGTTGTGGCCGGTGCCAGAGAGCACAACCTCAAGGATGTCTCGATCGAGATCCCGCGGGATGCCCTGGTCGTCTTCAGCGGTCTGAGCGGCTCCGGCAAGTCATCGCTGGCCTTCGACACCATCTACGCGGAGGGGCAGCGGCGGTACGTCGAGTCGCTCAGCGCGTACGCGCGGCAGTTCCTGGGCCAGATGGACAAGCCGGACGTCGACTTCATCGAGGGGCTGTCCCCGGCCATCTCGATCGACCAGAAGACCACCTCGAAGAACCCGCGGTCCACGGTCGGGACGATCACGGAGGTGTACGACTACCTCCGGCTTCTCTTCGCGCGGATCGGCAAGCCCCACTGCCCGGAGTGCGGTCGGCCGATCGAGCGCCAGTCAGCCGAGCAGATCGTGGACCAGTTGGAGCAGCTGCCCGAGGGGGAGCGCTTCATGGTCCTCGCACCCGTGGTCCGGGGACGCAAGGGCAACTACACGACGCTCATGAAGGAGCTCTCGCAGAAGGGCTTTGCTCGTGCGCTGGTGAACGGGGAGATGGCGGACCTTGCCGACCCGCCCGAGCTCGAGCGGTACGAGCAGCACGACATCGAGGTCGTGGTCGATCGACTGGTGGCCAAGCCGGACATCCGCCGGCGACTGAACGACGCGATCGAGCAGGCGCTCAACCTGGCCGACGGCCTGGCGGCGGTGGTGACGGTACCCAAGGACGGGGAGGGGGAGCGGACGGTCTTCAGTGAGCATCTCGCCTGTCCCTACGACGGGCTGTCGTTCGACAAGCTGGAGCCGCGCTCGTTCTCGTTCAACACCCCGTACGGGGCCTGCACGGCCTGCGACGGTCTGGGCATCCGCAAAGAGGTTGACCCGGATCTGGTGATCACATCGATCGACGACTCGATCGACGACGGGGTGATCATCCCGTTCTCCAGCGGGCCACAGCAGCGCTACTTCTCCCAGGTGCTCGCCGCGATCGCGGACAAGCGTGGCTTCAAGACCTCGACGCCATGGAAGTCATTGAAGGCCAAGGACAAGCGCGTGCTGCTCCACGGCCTGGACGGCAAGGTCCACGTCAGCTACACCAACCGCTACGGCCGGAAGCGCTCCTACAACGCCAACTTCGAGGGCGCCATCCCGTGGCTGCAGCGCAAGTACGCGGAGACCGACTCCGACTACCAGCGCGACAAGATCCAGGAGTACATGCGCGAGGTGCCGTGTCCGACGTGCAAGGGCGCGCGCCTGCGGCCCCTCCCGCTCCACGTGCTGATCGAGGGCAAGTCGATCGCCGACGTGTCGGCGATGTCGATCCGCGACAGCGAGGCCTTCTTCGACCAGGTGGTGCTGGACGAGCGCGACGCCATGATCGCCGCACCGGTGCTGAAGGAGATCAATGAGCGGCTCTCCTTCCTGCTGGACGTCGGTCTCGACTACCTGACCCTGTCCCGCGCCGCAGGCACGCTGGCGGGTGGCGAGGCACAGCGCATTCGGCTGGCCACCCAGATCGGGTCCGGGCTCGTGGGCTGCCTGTACGTCCTGGACGAGCCGTCGATCGGCCTGCACCAGCGCGACAACGAGCGGCTGATCGACACGCTGGTGCGTCTGCGGAACCTGGGCAACACCGTCATCGTCGTCGAGCACGACCGGGCGACCATGGAGGCGGCGGACCACATCGTCGAGATCGGCCCGGGGGCGGGGGAGCGGGGCGGTGAGATCGTCCACTCCGGCACCTTGGACGGCTTGCTCGACAACGACCGCTCGATGACCGGGGCCTACCTCTCGGGCCGCAAGTCCATCGCGGTGCCGGAGGCTCGGCGCAAGGTGACGAAGTCCAAGTCGATCACCGTCCGCGGGGCACGTGAGCACAACCTCGACAATGTGACCGTGAAGTTCCCGCTCGGGGTGTTCACGGCCGTCACCGGCGTCAGCGGCTCGGGCAAGTCGACGCTGGTGAACGACATCCTGAAGCAGGTGCTGCTGCGACACGTCTACGGGTCGCGGACCGTTCCCGGTGCACACCGGAAGGTGGACGGTCTGGACAAGATCGACAAGGTCGTCGGGATCGACCAGTCGCCTATCGGGCGGACGCCGCGCTCCAACCCCGCCACCTACACCGGGGTCTTCGACCACATCCGCAAGCTCTTCGCTGCGACGCAGGAGGCGAAGGTCCGCGGCTACCAGCCCGGCCGGTTCTCCTTCAACGTCAAGGGCGGCCGGTGCGAGAACTGCAAGGGCGACGGGACGATCAAGATCGACATGCAGTTCCTGCCGGACATCTACGTCCCGTGTGAGGTGTGCAAGGGCGCGCGATACAACCGCGAGACGCTGCAGGTGCACTACAAGGGCAAGACCATCTCCGACGTCCTCGACATGCCGATCGACGAGGCACTCACGTTCTTCGAGAACCTGACGTCGATCCGAACCCACATGGAGACCCTGGTCGACGTCGGCCTGGGCTACGTCCGGCTGGGACAGTCGGCGACCACGCTGTCCGGTGGAGAGGCGCAGCGGGTCAAGCTCGCCAGCGAGCTGCGGAAACGCCAGACCGGCCAGACCGTCTACATCCTTGACGAGCCCACCACCGGCTTGCACTTCGACGACGTCCGGAAGCTGCTGGACGTCCTGCACCGCTTGGTGGACAAGGGCAACACGGTCATCGTGATCGAGCACGACCTCGAGGTGGTCAAGACCGCTGACTGGATCATCGACCTGGGGCCCGAGGGCGGGTCGGGCGGTGGCACCATCATCGGTGAGGGGACACCGGAGCAGATCGTCGACACCCCCAACAGCTACACCGGCAAGTTCCTGGCCGGGATGCTGGACTGATCCTGTCATCTTGCGGGTGAGGGCGCGAGGGCAGGGTGTGACGGGTCGCTGTCCGGTCTTGGTGGGTGGACTTGCCGCCTGTCAGGCGCGGCAGGTCCACCCACCGAACCAAGCCGGCACCGCCCAGTGACCCCACACGCCGACGTGAACACCCCCGGTCGGAGCGCGGACGTCGTGGTGGTCGGCGGGGGGCCGGCCGGGCTCGCCTCAGCGCTCCTCGCCGCGCGGCGCGGGTTCTCCGTGGTCCTGGTCGAGGCGTCCGACCGGCTCGGCGGGATGTCGGCCAGCGTGACGGTGAGCGGCCAGCGCGTGGACCTCGGCAGCCATCGTCTGCACCCCGCGGCCTCGGCCCGCAGCCGTGCGCTCGTCGAGGAGCTGTTGGGCGAGGACGTGCAGGTCCGCCCCCGTCGCGGCCGCCTGCGGTTGGGGGAGCGGTGGGTTGGCTTCCCGCTGCAGGTCGGCGACCTGGTTCGCACCGTCCCACCCGCCCAGGCGCTCGCCATCGGCCGGGATCTGCTCACCGGCCCCCTGCGGCGCGAAGCCCCATCCGACTCCTACGCCGACGTGATCCGCGCCCGCCTGGGCCCGACGGTACTCCGCACCTTCCACGGTCCGTACGCCGAGAAGCTCTGGGGTGTTCCGCCCTCCCGCCTCGCGGGCGAGCTGGCCCGGCGACGGATCGCCCTGACCGGGGGAGGGGACGTGCTCCGCAAGCTCGTCGGCACCGCCAGACCCGAGGGTCGGACGTTCCTCTACCCGCGGCTGGGCTACGGCCAGATCGCCGAGCGCCTGGCCGAAGCGGCGGTCGAGGCCGGCGTCGATATCGCATTGGCCGACGCGCCTGCACAGCTATCGGTCGCCAGCAGCCCGCGACCCTCGGCGTCCGCAGGATCGGGTGCGCCCGGTCCCGCTCCGGCCGCGGCGGGACCCAGCGCGACGGTCAGCGTGACGCTCGGCTCCGGGCGGCGATTGACCGCGAAGCGGGTCCTCTGGACGGCGCCGCCCGACGCACTGCTCGAGGCGATGGGCGAGGAGGCCGCCGTGCCGGTCGCCGGGTTGGACTTCCGTGGCGTCGTCCTCGTCTACCTCACGCTGCAGCGCCCGCAGTACACGGCCTTCGACGCCCACTACGTCCCCACGCCCGGCGTGCCGTTCGTGCGCCTCTCCGAACCCAAGAACTATCGGGACGGTCCCGACCCGCCGGACACGACCGTGATCTGTGCCGAGGTCCCGGCCTCCGTCGGTGATCGCACCTGGTCGTCCTCGGTGCAAGAACTCGGGTCGCTGGTGGCAGACGGCATCCAGCGGCTGGGGCTGCCAGCTGTGCGGCCGTCCGCCGTCGAGGTCATCCGGTTGCCCAGGGTGTACCCCCGGTACGGCAACGACGCCGTCCCAGGGCTGCGGCGGCTGGTCCAGCGCGCCGGGTCGATCCCAGGGGTCACCTTGCTGGGTCGGCAGGGGCTGACCGTCATCGACAACCTCCACCACGTCATCGAGATGGCCCACCTGGCTGTCGGCTGCCTCACGGACGACGGCGCGTGGGACGACTCACGCTGGCAGCGCGCTCTGGGCGAGATCGCCACCAACGTCGTGGAGGACTGAGGGCGGCCCCTCAGCGGGGCGGGCCCGGGCGGCGGAGTCACAGGGGGCTGGCAAGATCAGGTTGTGCCCGAAAACCCTGCTCTCGCGTTTCGCCCGGATCCGGGGACGATCCCGACCGATCCGGGCTGCTACCTGTGGCGGGACCGGCACGGCCGGGTCATCTACGTCGGGAAGGCGAAGAACCTGCGGTCACGGCTGGCGTCCTACTTCCAGGACCTCTCCCAGCTGCACCAGCGGACCCAGGCCATGGTCGAGGCGGCCGCAGCCGTGGAGTGGATCATCGTCGCCTCGGACGTCGAGTCGCTGCACCTCGAGTACAACCTGATCAAGCAGCACCGACCGCGGTTCAACATCCGCTACAACGATGACAAATCCTACCCCTACCTGGCGGTCACCCTGGGGGAGGACGTGCCGCGAGCCATGGTTCGCCGCAACCCGCGCAACGACGGCACCCGCTACTTCGGCCCCTACGCCCACGCCTACGCCATCCGCGAGACGCTGGATCTGCTGCTGCGCGTGTATCCCGTCCGGACGTGCTCGAAGGGGGTCTTCGACCGCCACCGCCGGTCGGGTCGTCCCTGCCTGCTGTTCCACATCGGCAAGTGCTCGGCCCCGTGCACGGGGGAGGTGAGCACCGAGGAGCACGACGAGCTGCTCGACGGGCTCATGGGCTTCATCGAGGGCGACACCGACGGCGCCGTCGAGGAACTGCAGCGCCGGATGCAGGCCGAGGCGGACAAGCAGAACTACGAGGCAGCGGCACGGATCCGTGACCAGCTGAAGGCGATGGAGACCGCCCTGGCGAAGCAGGTCATGGTGACGGGACGCCGTGAGGACTTCGACGCCATCAGCTGGCACGCCGATGAGTTGGAGGTGGCCTTCCAGGTCTTCTTCGTCCGACGCGGCCGGGTGGTCGGCCGCAAGGGCTGGACGGTCGACCGCGTGGAGGCCCTCGACATGGCGGCGCTCCTGACCCGCTTCATCGTGCAGGTCTTCAGCGAGCGGGTCTCAACCCTCGGCCGTCCGTCCCGCACGCTCACGGCCACCGCGAAGGGCGGCTCGGACGGGCTGCTCAAGGAGCCCGACTTCGCCACCACGCAGGTCGTGGGGAAAGAGGTGCTGGTTCCCGAGATGCCTGAGGACGCCGACGTCCTCGAGGAGCTGCTCGCCGAGCTGCGCGGCTCCAGGGTCACCATCCGCGTCCCGCAACGAGGCCCCAAGGTGACGGTCCTCGAGACGGTGCGCGAGAACGCCGAGGAGTCCTTCCAGCAGCATCGGCTCAAGCGCGCCAAGGACTTCAACGCACGTTCGCAGGCGCTCAAGGAACTTCAGGAGCACCTGTCCCTCGAGCAGGCCCCGCTGCGCATCGAGTGCTACGACATCTCCACCCTGCAGGGGACGAACTCGGTCGCCTCGATGGTCGTCATGGAGGACGGGCTGCCACGCAAGAGCGAGTACCGCCGCTTCAAGATCCGCGGTGTCGTCGGCCAGGACGACTTCGCCATGATGAACGAGGTCATCACGCGCCGGTTCAAGCGGTACCTCGCGGAGAAGGACGAGCTCGAGACACGCGACGGCCAACCCGGCAAGTTCGCCTACCCACCCAACCTCGTCCTCATCGACGGCGGGAAGGGGCAGCTCGGGGCCGCCAAGCGTGCGCTCGATGACCTTGGCGTCGAAGGAGTGGAGATCGCGTCCCTCGCGAAGAAGATGGAGGAGGTCTTCCGCCCCGGCCGGGCCGAGTCGATCATGCTGCCGCGCTCCTCCGAGGCACTGTTCCTCGTCATGCGGATCCGCGACGAGGCCCACCGGTTCGCCATCACCTACCACCGCAGCCTGCGCGGCAAGGAGATGGTCGAGAGCGTCTTCGACGACATCCCGGGCGTCGGGCCCGCGCGGCGGACGGCGCTCATGACGCACTTCGGCACGGTCAAGGCCGTCCGCGAGGCCAGCGCAGCCGACCTGGCGGAGGTGGACGGGATCAGCGACACCCTTGCCGGGACGATCCACGACCACCTCCGACCGCGGGTTGGCGCGCGAGCACACTAGGCTCATCACCGTGGAGCACCCAGACGAGCCCATGGACGCGGCCGCGCAGCCAACCATCGCCATCATCACCGGTCTCTCCGGCGCAGGACGAACCACGGCAGCCAAGGTCCTCGAGGACCTCGGCTACTTCGTCATCGACAACATGCCGCCCCAGCTGCTTGATTCCGTCGTCACACTGGCCACCGGACCCGGCGCCGAGGTCAGCCGGATCGCGCTGGTCATCGACGTCCGGGGCCGGCAGTTCTTCGGTGACCTCCGCCAGACCGTCCGCTCCTTGGAGGAGCGCGGCCTGAGCGTCCGGGTCCTGTACCTGGAGGCGTCGACCCAGAGCCTGGTCCAGCGCTACGAAGCCGGCCGGCGGGTGCATCCGCTGGCAGGCGAGGACCGCGTGATCGAGGGGATCGCAAGGGAGCGTGAGATCCTGGCCGAGCTCCGCGCCGACGCGGACCTGGTCATCGACACGACGAAGCTGAACGTCCACCAACTTCGGGACAAGCTGACCGACGCGTTCGGCTCGCCGGGCGACACCGTGATGGTCACCAACATGGTCTCGTTCGGCTTCAAGCACGGAACGCCTCGTGACGCCGACATGATGTTCGACGTCCGGTTCCTGCCGAACCCGCACTGGGTCCCCGAACTCAAGCCGTACACGGGCCTCGACGAGCCCGTTCGCGACTACGTGCTGGGTCAGCCGGAGGCCCAGGAGTTCCTGGATCACCTGCTCCCGCTGCTGGATCTGATGATCCCTGCCTTCCGTCGTGAGGGGAAGCGGTACCTCACCATCGCGATCGGCTGCACCGGCGGCAAGCACCGGTCCGTGGCCCTCACCGAACGGGTCGCGGCGCACATCCGGCAGGACGGGCAGACCGTCCACGTCAACCACCGTGACCGTCTGCGGGAGTAGCCCCAGCGTGCACGGCTCTTTCTCCCACACGGCGGATCCTCGCACCAGCGTGGTCGCGATCGGCGGCGGGCACGGCCTGGCGCGGACGCTGGAGGCACTGGTCGAGTTGGGACTGCACCCCGACGCGGTGGTCACCGTCGCGGACGATGGTGGCAGCAGCGGCAAGTTGCGGTCCGACCACAAGATCATGGCGCTCGGGGACATGCGGATGGCCCTCGAGACCCTGGCCCGGACCGGCCCCCTCGCCACCGTCTTCGGTCACCGCTTCTCCGCGGGCCAACTGGAGGGGCATGCTGTCGGCAACCTGATCCTCTTGGCGCTGCTCGAGCAGGGGGGTGGTGATGTCGGAACCGCGGTCGCCACCGCCGGCAGGATGCTCGGCTGTGCCGGGCGGGTTCACCCCTGCACCACCAGCGAGGTGACCCTCTGCGCCCGCATCGACGGGACGACGGTTCGGGGTCAGGTGGCGATCGCGACGACGGTCGGGACCATCGAAGAGGTCTGGTCCGATCCCGGGGACGTCCCTGCCTTCCGGGGCGCCCGTGGCGCCATCGAGGCGGCCGAGCTGATCCTGCTGGGGCCAGGGAGCCTGTACACCTCGGTCATCCCCAACCTCCTCGTGCCCGAGATCGCCGTGGCCGTCGAGGCCAGCACCGCTCCGCTGGTGTACGTCGGCAACCTCACCTCCCAACCGGGCGAGACCGCAGGCATGGACCTCCAGGCACACGTCGAGGCGCTGCTGCGCTACCTGCCGGGTCGACGACCCGTCACCGTCCTGGCCCACGACGGCCCACCAGCGGAGGGGTCGGGGGCCTCCCTGGCTCCGGTCGTCGACCACCCCCGGGTGCGCGTGGTGACCGGTGATCTGGCCAGCCGACGGCCTGATGGGACCGTCGTCGCCGCACACGACTCCCAGCGGCTGGCGAACCAGCTGTCGCAGATCTTGACCGCGGCACGACCCTCGACCGCCTGACGATCGCGCGCGTGTGAGCCTGACCACCGCACTTCGCGAGGAGCTGGCGCACCTGCCGGGCCGTGACGACGACGGGCGGCAGGCGGAGCTTGCCGCCATGGTCCGGTTCGGCGGGAGTCTCACCCTCCGTGGGGGCGCTGACGGCACCCGCGTGACGGTGGTCGTCCGGTGCGGCCACGGGGCAGTGGCGCGACGGCTGCGCGAGAGCGTGCTCGACCTCCTGGGGGACCGACCAACCGTGATCCAGTCCGCCGGCACACTCGACCGAACATCGGCCTACCTCGTCGAGTTGGCCGGCCCGGGGTTGACGACGCTCGGTCTGTTGGACGCCGATGGGCGACCCCAGCGTGGGATTCGACCGCCGCACACAGGCCGGCCGCTGGACTACCTCGCGGGTGCGGTGATGGTCGCCGGCCGCCTGTCCGGCACCGGTCAGCCCGTGCACTTCGAGATCGCGGCGCCCAGCGAGCCAACCGCAGCGGACCTCGCCGCCATGCTCAGCCGACGCGCCACCGGCGCCCGAGTGGTCATCAAGAGCGGTGAGGCCGTCGGCGACCTGCTGATCGGCATGGGCGCACACGGAACGTTCCTCGAGTTCGATCAGAGCCGCATGCGGCGGGAGCTCCGCGGACGGGTCAACCGCTCCGTCAACGCCGAGCGTGCGAACCTGCGCCGCTCGACCGCGGCCGCCGCAGGCCAGATCGACCGCATCAACGGGATCGTTGCCGCCATCGGTTGGGACGGCATGCCGGCCGAGCTGCGCGATGTGGCGCTGGTCCGGATCGCCAACCCCGCCGCCTCACTGGCCGACCTCGGCCAACTGCTCGACCCACCCGTGGGCAAGGCGACCGTCCACCGTCGTCTGGCACGAATCGACCAGTTGGCCCAGGAGACAGCCGAGCAGATCGATCCCGACACGGGCTGAGCCGTCCGACCGGTCACCCGTTCTCACCTGCATCGCACGGTTGCGACCGGCCGCCGTGGGCTATGTTCACGGCGCACCGGAACCCCCAACAGCTCAAGGAGCGCGTGTCCCCCATGACCACCAAGGTCGGCATCAACGGCTTCGGCCGCATCGGTCGCAACTTTCTCCGAGCCGCCAAGAAGGGCGGCGCTGACATCGACATCGTCGGCGTCAACGATCTGACCAGCAACGACACGCTGGCCCATCTGCTCAAGTACGACAGCGTTCACGGCGTCTTCCCGGGCAGCGTCGAGGTGAACGAGGACGGACTCGTCATCGACGGCGACACGCTGAAGGTGATGTCCGAGCGCGATCCCGCAAACCTGCCGTGGGGTGACCTCGGCGCCGACATCGTCATCGAGTCGACCGGGCTCTTCACATCGCGGGACAAGGCTGCCCTCCACCTCGACGGCGGCGCCAAGAAGGTCCTCATCTCCGCACCGGCCAAGAACGAGGACGTCACGCTGGTCATGGGCGTCAACACCGACACCTACGACCCGGACAACCACCACGTCATCTCCAACGCCTCCTGCACGACCAACTCGGTGGTTCCGATGGCGAAGGTCCTGGACGAGAGCTTCGGGATCGAGCAGGGCTTCATGACCACGATCCACGCCTACACCAACGACCAGGGAACCCAGGACGCGCCCCACAAGGACCTCCGCCGGGCTCGTGCTGCTGCCGTCAACATCATCCCGACCACGACCGGGGCCGCCAAGGCGGCATCCCTGGCGCTGCCGCAGCTGGAGGGAAAGCTGGACGGCATGGCCGTCCGGGTGCCCGTCCCCGACGGCTCCGTCACCGACCTCACCGTGACCCTCAGTCGCGAGGTCACCGCCGACGAGGTCAACGCCGCCTTCAAGGCGGCCGCGGAAGGATCGCTCAAGGGGATCCTCGAGTACACCACCGATCCCATCGTCTCCTCCGACATCGTGGGCAACCCCCACTCGTGCATCCTCGACGGCCTGACCACCATGGCCATGGGCAACACGGTCAAGTGCCTCGGCTGGTACGACAACGAGTGGGGCTACTCCTGCCGCCTCATCGACCTCGTCGACTTCGTCGCCGCCTCTCTCTAGCGCGGTGGCTGACGCCCTTCCCGGCCTGGATCAGCTGGACGCAGCCGGTCGGCGCGTCCTGGTCCGGGCCGACCTGAACGTCCCGCTGACCGACACGGGTGAGGTCGCCGACGACTTCCGGCTGGTCGCGGTGGTCCCCACCATCAACCGGCTGCGGCAGGCCGGCGCCCGCGTGATCCTGATGAGCCACCTGGGTCGACCCAAGGGCGAGGTCGTGGAGAGTCTGCGATTGGCCCCCGTCGCCGGTCGGCTGGCCTCCCTGCTCGAGACCGACGTGCGGTACGCCCGCGACACCATCGGTGAGGAGGCCCGTGCGACGGTCGCCGACCTGGCCGACGGCGAGGTGGCACTCCTCGAGAACCTGCGGTTCGAGCCGGGGGAGAAGGCCAACGCCCCCGACTTCGCGGCCGAACTTGCCGGCCTGGGTGAGGTCTACGTCAGCGAGGCCTTCGGTGCCGCCCACCGGGCCCACGCCTCCACCGTCGGGGTTCCTGCCGTGCTGAGCCAGCACTACGCCGGCGATCTGCTGGCCGCGGAGATCCGGGCGCTGTCCCGACTCCTCGACGCGCCCGAGTCACCCTTCGTCGCAATCCTCGGTGGTGCGAAGGTCAGCGACAAGATCGAGATCATCCAGAGCCTGCTCCCGCGCGTCGACCACCTGCTCATCGGCGGGGCGATGTGCTTCACGTTCCTGGCCGCCACAGGCGGGTCGGTCGGTGCCTCCCGCGTCGAGGAGGACCAGATCGAGACTGCGCTCTCGCTGCTCGACCAAGCCACGGAGCAGGGGGTGGAGATCCACCTGCCGACCGACATCGTGGCAGCAAGCGACTTCGCAGCGGACGCCGATCACCGTGTCGTCCCCGCCGACGACATCCCCGCCGGCATGATGGGTCTTGACATCGGGCCGGACTCCGCCGAGGCGTACGCGGCGGTCATCGCCGGCGCCTCGATGGTGCTGTGGAACGGACCCATGGGCGTCTTCGAGTGGGCGGCCTTCGCCGCCGGGACGGAGGCCGTGGCCCGGGCGGTCGCTGAGAACGGCGGCTACACCGTCATCGGCGGCGGCGACAGCGCCGCCGCGGTGCGCCAGATGGGCCTGGCGTCGGCCATGAGTCACGTCTCCACCGGCGGCGGCGCGTCACTGGAGTTCCTGGAGGGTAAGGACCTCCCGGGCGTCGAAGCACTGAAGAACTGACCGCGAGATCCCCGGAGGACACCCTCATGAGTCGCAAGCCGATCATTGCAGGCAACTGGAAGATGAACCTCACGCACCTGGAGGGCATCGCCCTGGTGCAGAACCTCAGCTACCACCTGACGCAGGATGACTACGACGCCACCGACGTGGCCGTGATCCCGCCCTTCACCAGCCTGCGATCCATCCAGACGCTCATCGAGGGCGACCGTCTCGCGATCAGGTTGGGGGCGCAGAGCTGTCACCACGAGCCCTCCGGCGCCTACACCGGCGAGATCGCCGCCCCGATGCTGGCTGCACTGGCCTGCGAGTTCGTCCTCGCGGGCCACTCCGAACGTCGAGCGCTGTTCGGGGAGGACGACGGGGTCGTGAACAGCAAGATCAAGGCGATCCTGGGGGCCGAGATGACGCCCATCCTCTGCGTCGGCGAGACGCTCGAGGAGCGTGACGCGGACCAGGTCGAGGCCGTCATCTCCAGCCAGGTGACCGGCAGCCTTGCCGGGATCGCAGCCGAGGACGTGGCCGGCATGGTCATCGCCTACGAGCCCGTGTGGGCCATCGGGACCGGCCGCACCGCTCTCGCATCGGACGCCAACGACGGCTGTGGTGTGGTCCGTCGGACCGTTGCCGAGCTGCACGGCCAGGACACCGCCGACGCCGTCCGCGTGCAGTACGGCGGGTCGGTCAAGCCGGGCAACGTGGCCGAGTTGATGAGCCAGCCCGAGATCGACGGCGCTCTGGTCGGTGGCGCGAGCCTGACCGCTGACGACTTCGCGGTGATCGCTCGGTTCAAGCGCCTGTGACTCGCAGTAGACTCACCTGAGACGGACACCGACCACGCGAACGGACCACCACGATGGGCAAGCGGAACAAGCACCTGCAAGGTCTTCTCGGACCGCTCGAGACTGATGTCATGGAGATGGTGTGGACGCTGGAGGAGGCGACCGTCCGCGATGTGCACGCAAGCCTCGCCGATCGGCGTGACCTTGCCTACACCACCATCATGACCACGATGGCGCGGTTGGCGGCCAAGGGTCTGCTGGAACGTGACACCACCGGCCTGGCGCACCGCTACCGCCCGACCATCAGCCGGGATGACTACGCCCGCTCCACCGTCACGTCGGTTGTCGACTGGTTGGTCCAGGCCTTCCCCGAACCAGCCATGAGCTACTTCGTCGAGAAGATCGACGACAGCTCCGATGCGGACGTCGTCGCCACGCTGAGGGCCAGCATCGACGCCAAGCGGGCGGAAGAGGACCGGTAGACCGCGAGGGCCAGGCACTCCGGTGAGTTCCAGTGGGTTCATGTCAGATGGGTTGGGCGTCTTCGTGTCGCTCGAGTCGTTCGCCGTCCGGGCACTGCTCGGCTCGGTCCTCGCGGCGGTTGTTGCCGCACTGGCGGCGCGGTTCGGGCTGATCCGATCGGGCCGGGCCCGCCGGACCTTGATCCTCGCTCCTGTTGTTGTCGCGGCCGCGGCCGCGGCGGCCTGCCTAGCCCCAGGCAGCACCTTCCTCCCATCACTGGTGGTCAGTGTCGCGGACGGCCAGCCCTTCGAGGTCTTCGGGTCCACCTTCGCGATCCGTCGGCTGGAGTGGCTACTCGTGGCCTACGGG